>NZ_JBJNRJ010000004.1:40946-54023 GCF_046233715.1 Trujillonella humicola
CCACCCACCCCCCCACCCCCCCCCCCCCCCCCCCCCCCCCCCCCCCCCCCCCCCCCCCCCCCCCCCCCCCCCCCCCCACCCCGCCCCCCCCGCCCCCCGGGACGAGGGATCAGCGCGGGAGGTCGACGGCGCCGGTGAGGTAGCGCTGCACCGTCGGCCCCACGGCCGCCACCACCTGCTCGGCCGGCGCGGAGGCCAGCGGTTCCACCCGCAGCACGTAGCGGGCCATGACGACGCCGATGAGCTGCGAGGCGACCAGCGAGCCGCGCCCGGCGACCTCGTCGGCGGGCAGGTCCAGCGAGCCCACGACCCGGCGCAGCACCTGGGAGACGAGGAACTCCCGCAGCATCCGGGCGCCCCACTCGTTGCCGACCGCGGAGCGCACCAGCGCCAGGCCGGCCGGGCGGGCCGGGCCGTCCCACACCCGCAGCAGCATCCGGACGACGTTGGCGCCCAGCTCCTCGCGGCCGCCGGCGAGGACCTCGGGCAGGAAGTCCTCGGGGTCGGCCGGCGCCTCGACCGCGGCGAGGAAGAGCTTGTCCTTGGTGCCGAAGTAGTGGTGCACGAGTGCGGGGTCGACCCCGGCAGCGGCGGCGATCGCCCGGATGGAGGCGCCGTCGAAGCCGCGCTCGGCGAACGCCGCGCGCGCTGCCGCCAGCACCGCCTCCCGGGTGCCGGGGTTGCCGGGGCGGCGCCCCCCGGGACGCCGTCGGACGCCGCTCAGCCGGTCCTCCTCCGCAGGGTCCCCGCCGCCAGCGCCAGGGCCAGCAGTGCGACGCCGGCCACGATGCCGACGTCCCGCCACATGGTGCCCGTCGCGGTCGCGGAGCTCCCGACCTCCTGCAGGGCCTGCACCGCGTAGGTCAGCGGCATGAGGTCGCCGACCGCCTGCAGCCACCCCGCCATCTGCTCGCGGGGGACCAGCAGCCCGCAGAGGAAGAACTGGGGGAGGACGACGACGGGCATGAACTGCACCGCCTGGAACTCGCTGCGGGCGAAGGCGCTGGCGAGCAGTCCCAGGGCGACCCCGAGCACGGCGTCGACCACGGCGATGAGCACGACCAGCCCGAGCGACCCGGCCACGTCGAGGTCGTACAGCGTCGTGGCCACCGTCACCGTGACCACGGCCTGGACGGTCGCGGCGGCGCCGAACGCGGCGCCGTAGCCCAGCAGCAGGTCCAGCCGGGACAGCGGCGTGGTGAGCAGCCGCTCCAGCGTCCCGGAGGTGCGCTCGCGCAGCATCGCGATGCTGGTCACCAGGAACATCACCACGAACGGGAAGATCCCGAGCATGGTCAGGCCGACCCGGTCGAACACCGGCGCCTGCCCGGGTGGCGTGGGGACGTCGCGCCACAGCAGGTAGAGCAGCCCCAGCAGCAGACCGGGCAGCACCGTGAGCATGGCGACGGTGCGGTGGTCGTGGCGCAGCTGGCGGACGACGCGGCCGGTCGTCGCGGCGGTCAGTCGCGGGCTCGGGGTGGTGGTCACGCCCGGCTCACCTGCCGGGACCGGACGAGGCGCAGGAAGGCCTCCTCGAGGTCGTCGGTGCCGGTGTCCGCGCGCAGCTGCGCCGGGGTGGAGTCGGCCAGCAGCTCGCCCTCGCGCAGCAGCAGCAGCCGGTCGCAGCGGCCGGCCTCGTCCATGACGTGGCTGGAGACCACGAGCGTCGTCCCGCCGGCCGCCAGGGCGGCGAAGCGCTCCCACAGCTCGACCCGCAGCACCGGGTCCAATCCCACCGCCGGCTCGTCGAGGACCAGCAGCTCCGGCTCGCCGACCAGCGCGCACGCCAGCGAGACCCGGCCCTGCTGGCCGCCGGAGAGATCGCCGACCAGCTGGCCGGCGGCGTCCCGGAGGCCGACGTCGGCGATCGGCGCATCGGCGGCCGCGGCGCCGCGGCCGTACAGCGCGGCGAAGTAGCGGGCGTTCTCCCGCACGGTCAGGTCCGCGTACACGCTGGGCGCCTGGGTGACGTAGCCGACGCGGGAGCGCAGTGCCGGGGAGCCGGCCGGCTCACCGAGGACGGTGATCCGCCCGGAGCGGACGCGCTGGACCCCGACGACGGCCCGCAGCAGCGTGGACTTGCCGCTGCCGCTCGGGCCGAGCAGGCCGGTGACCCGGCCGGCGGGCACGGCGCAGTCCAGCCCCGGGAGCACCCGGCGCGGGCCGCGGTCCACGACGAGGTCGGCGACGGTGACGGCGTCGGTCATGGGGACCTCCCGGCGAAGAACTCAACGTCTGATGAACTCAACGCTAGATGAGTTACCGCGACCGCGTCAACGAGATCTGCACAGCCGTCGGCATCAGCCCCTGATGCCGACGACAGTGCAGATCTCGTCGAGGGATCAGGCGGGCCGGCGGCGGCCGGCCGCGTCGAGGGCGCCGATGACCGCGAAGGGCACCACCGACCACAGCGCGAGGACGACGACGGCGGTGCCCACGCCGTCCCCGGACAGGTAGGCCGCCCCGCGCAGCGCACCGACCGCCACCCCCGGCGGCAGCAGGTGGGCCAGCGGCTCGAGCGTGCCGGGCAGGTACTCGGCGGGGTAGCTGCCGGTGCTGGTGGCCGCCCCGACGGTGAGCAGCCCCGCGGTGGCCACGAAGGTGCCGGCCGCGCCGAGCAGGCGCAGCGCGAGCGCCGCCGCGGCGCCGCAGGCCAGGGCCAGCAGCGCCACGAGTCCCGCGACGGTCCACCAGCCCGCCGGGAGGGTGTCGAACACGGTCACCGACAGGGTCGCGCCGACCACCCCGGCGACGGCGGCGAACAGCAGCGCGCTGACCAGCCGGAGCCGCAGCCGCAGCTTCGGGGCCACCTGGTAGCTGGTGATGCCGAACAGGAAGCCGCCGAGCACCACCCCGAAGGCGGTGTGGTCGACGGCGCGGCCCCGCTGGTCGCCGGCCGCCAGGGGCGCGACGTCGGTGACGGCCAGCGGTCCCGCCGCCCGGACGACCGGTCCGAGCGCGTCGGTGAGGTCCTGCGTCACCGCCTGCCCGTGCGCCCCGGCGACCAGCAGCCGGGGTGCCGGGCCGCCGAGGACGAGCGCGCCGTAGACCGCGCCGGAGGTGACCGCCCCCTGGGCGGCCGCGGCGTCGTCGAGCCGCTCCAGCCGCAGGGCCCCGGACGGTCGCGGTCCAGCGCGCGCGAGACGTCGGCCACCTGGGCATCGGTGCCGACGACGCCGACCGGGAGGTCGTGCGGATCTGCGGTGGGGAAGGCGGCCAGGTAGACGACGACCAGCAGCGCCCCCACGGCGACGGCGACCAGCGCGGGCAGCCCGATGCCGCGCAGCCCGGCGCGGACCGCGGAGCCGTCGGAGCGCTCCTCCTCCTCGGCCTGGTCGGCGGGTCCCGGCGGGGGTGCGAGTCCGGCCGGCATCAGGCGGGAGCGCCCAGCGCCCGGCCCAGCGCGTCGCCGGAGGTCCAGGCGGCCTCGACGCGGGAGGGGGCCGCCCAGCCGTCGCCGCAGGCGCCGATCCCGTCGAGCAGCCCGTAGGGCTCGTCCCGGGCCTCGGCGGGCCGGGCGAAGGTCCAGCGGTGCACCGTGGTCCACGCCGGCTCGCCGTCCAGCCCCAGCGCGCGGGCGACCGCCGCGGCCACCACCGGCGCGGCGGCATCGGGCTCGGCGAGGTGCCGGCGCGCGAGATCGGGGGTGGTGTGCGCGACCAGGACCGGCGCGCCGTCGCCGCGCCGGTCGCCGTCGTCGGCGATCCAGGTGACCGCGGCGTCGTCGTGGACGAAGGTGCCGTGCAGGTCGGCCGGCCAGCGCCGCCGGTCGTAGCCGAGGACGACGGCCAGCGCGGGTTCCCACGGCCGGTCGCCGAGCAGCCGGGCGGCGGTGCCGGCGTCGAGCAGCCGGGCCGCCTGGGGGTCGGGCATGGCGAGGACGGCGGCAGCCACCGGCTCGCCGTCCACCGTGGGGCCGGGGCGCACCTGCTCGACGGTGTGCTCGACGGTCACGTCGACGTCCGCGGCCAGGTCGGCGACCAGCGAGCGCAGCCCGCCGGGGGCCGCGTAGCGCACCGGCCCCGTGGTGGTCCGCTGGACGCCGCCGGGGCCGGCCACGGCGAACGTGTCGGTCCAGGGCCGGGCCAGTCCCCGGTCCACCCAGCCCGCGACGACCCCGGCGAACGCCGAGCCCTCCGACGCGGTCAGGTACGAGGCGCCGATGTCGACGACCCGGCCGCCGCGCATCCCGCGGCCGGCCATGCGGCCGCCGGGGCGGTGGGCGCGGTCGAGCAGCCGCACGGGGAGTCCGGCGGCGGACACCGCACGGGCACAGGCGACGCCGGCGATGCCGCCGCCGACGACGGTCACGGGGAGGGGCACCGCCTGATCCTGCGGGCAGTGAGCCGTCCCCGCTCGGGGAGGATCCGGTATGTGCGCCCCGAGCTGATCACCGATCCCGCCGACGACCGGGTGGCCGACTTCCGCGACCTCGTGGCCGGCGACCGGCGGCCGGGAACGGCGCGCGGCAGCGGGCCGGTCATCGTCGAGGGCGTCCCCGCCGTCCAGCGGCTGCTCCTCTCGCCCTACCGGGTCCGCGCGGTGCTCGGCGTCCCGGGTCGGCTGGCCGGCCTGGACCTGCCGGCGGACGTCGCCGCCTACGAGGCCGACAAGTGGGTGCTGTCCGACGTGATCGGCTTCCGGCTCACCCGGGGCGTCCTGGCGTCGGCCGACCGTCGTCCGCCGGCCGACGTCGAGGCGCTCCTCGCCGGCCCCGACCCTGCCGCCCCGCGACGGCTGGCGGTGCTCGAGGCGCTCAACGACGCCGAGAACCTCGGCTCGATCGCCCGCTCGGCGGTGGCGCTGGGCGTCGATGGGCTGCTGCTGGACCCGCGCTGCGCCGACCCGCTCTACCGGCGGTCGGTCCGGGTGTCCATGGGGCACGTGCTGTCGCTGCCGTTCGCCGTCCTGCCGGACTGGCCCGGGGGCCTGGACCGGCTGCACGCGGCCGGCTACCTGACCGTCGCCCTGACCCCCGCGGCCGACGCGGTGGACCTGGCCGCCGTCGACCCCCGCGCGCATCCCCGCACCGCGGTCCTGCTGGGTGCCGAGGGGCCGGGGCTGACGGCGCAGGCGCAGGCCGCCGCGCGCGTGCGGGCCCGGATCCCGATGCGCGCCGGCGTGGACTCCCTCGGCGTGGCGGCGGCGGCCGCGGTGGCGTTCTCGACACTGCGCTGAGGACCGGGCCCACCCGGGGCCGGAACGGACGAGGACGCCGCTCCGGTCCTGCGCCTCTTGTGAGGGCAGGCTCACCTCAGTAGAAGGGTGGGGTGACCCGCCGAACCCGAGCCGCGGCCAGCCTCGCCGGCCTCGTCCTGCTCGCCTCCTGCTCCTCCGGCTCGGACGGCGACGGAGAGGTGGCCGCGTCCGGGGCGACCGCCGGTGGCGGGGACCAGGTGGTGGTGGCCCTGGACGACTTCGCCGCGCTGCACGCGCTCTCGCTCGGCACGGAGCCGGACGTCGTCCTCGAGGTCTTCGAGTACGAGTCGACCTCGGCGATCTTCGACGACCTCGGCCTGACGACGCAGCCGTACGGGTCCGAGCTCGACGTGGAGGCGGTCGCGGCGCTGGAGCCGGACGTGATCATCGGCGTGTCCATCCCCACCACCGCGGCCGCCGAGGCGCAGCTGGAGGCCATCGCGCCGACGACGGTCGTGGACTACACGGCCGGGTGGGAGGAGCAGCTCGCCGTCGTCGCCGAGGCGCTCGGACGCGAGGACGAGGCCGCCGCCGTGCAGCAGCGGGTCGAGGACTCGGCCGACGACCTCGCCGCCGCGCTCGAGGACGCCGGCCGGGGCGGCGCGGTGGTCTCGGTCGTGGGGGACAACGGCGGGTTCTTCTCCCCGCCCGGCAGCACGGCGGTCGGGTCGGTCCTGTCGGGCGTCGGCCTGACCCGCCCACCGGCGCAGGAGGCGAGCGGGGACGCCACCAGCCCGTTCGTCCTGTTCACCGCCGAGACGTTGCCCGACCACGACGGCGACGCGATCTTCCTGCTCTCCGGCGGGCCGTACGCCACCGGGGGGCTCACCGGCTCCCCGCTGTGGCCGACGCTCGGCGCCGTCACCGCAGGCGCGGTCGCCGAGGTGAGCGGGGAGATGTGGCTCGCTCCCTCGGCCTTCTCGGTCACCTGGGTGCTGGACGACGTCCGCGCGGCCCTGCTCGGGGAGGGGGAGGTGGCGTCGGCGGCCGACGCCCCGGGCCGCTTCGCCGAGTTCGCCGGTGGCTGAGCCCGCCTCGCCGTCGGACCGGCCGGCCGCTGCCGGCTATCCGCGCAGCGAGAAGCGGGCGAGGGCCGCGCGGGCCTCCTCGGCGCGGCTGGGGTCGCACATCACGTCGTAGCGGCTCGCCACGATCCGGTTGGTGCTGGTGAAGTCGCGCTTGCCCCGGGTGGCGGCGTACCCCATCCCGCCGAAGAGCGCGCCGAACAGCACACCGATGAGCAGGCCGGTGAGGACCGAGGCGAGCCAGTTGGCGCCGTCCTCGGAGAAGATGCCGAGCAGCAGGCCGACGAACAGACCCCACCAGGCACCGGCGGCGGCGCCCGCCGCCAGCGCGCGGCCCCAGGTCATGCGGCCGGTCACCTTCTCCACCATCCGCAGGTCCGACCCGATGATCGTGACGTTCTCGACGGGGAACTTCTCGTCCGACAGGTAGTCGACGGCGGCCTGCGCCTGCTCGTAGCTGTCGTAGGACCCGACCTGGACGCCGCCGAGCGGCATCGACACCGACATGGACATGGGCACCTCCTACCCCCGGGTCAACGAGGGAACCGTCGGCGCCGTTCCGCCTCAGCGGTGCTTGCGGACCCCGAACACGATGTCCTCCCAGGCGGGGATGCGGGCCCGGGGGTCCTCGTCCTCGCCGTCGGGGCGGCCGAGGACGACGGTGTCGTGCTCGGCGATCTCGTCGATGTCCACCTCGGCGTCGGCGGCACGCCGCTGCGGCTCCGGGCGCGGCTCGGGCCGGACCTCGGCGCGCGGCTCGGACGCGCCGTCGGCCGGGACGACGTCGCGCACGTCGTCGTCGGCGCGCTCGGACGGGGGCACCTGCTCGGTCACCACCGAGACGGGCCGGGAGCGGTACAGCGGAGAGGCGGGCGAGCCGGCCGGCACGTCGGGGACCACGCGCACCAGCCGGGTGCCCTCGGCGAAGTCGGTGGTCGCGGCGTCGACCGGCGCGACGAGGCGGGCGGGGAGGTCGTAGGCCCAGCGGGTGATCCCGGACTTCGCGCCGGCCTGCCACGCCGCGGTGACGTGCCACACGCCGTCGGCGGCGCGGGCGGCGTCCCACCGGACGGCGTCGAGGTCGGTCCCCAGCAGGCGCAGCCGCTCGGCCATGAACTGCTGGAGCGGGGCGACCACGCTGCCGTCGGACAACCGCACCCGCGCCTCGCGCGCCTGCTCGGCCACCCGCTCGCGCTCCTGCAGCACGGGATGGGCGAACCGCAGCACGCGGTCGACCCGGATGCCCGCGGCCTCGGCGACCTGCTCCGGGCTCTCGCCCGCCCGGATGCGGGCCTGGATGACCCGCGGCGGAAGGCTCATGCCCAGGTCGACGTCGATCTGGCCCAGCCGGCGGGCGTCGCCGCGGGCGGCGGCGCGGACCCGGTCGTCGACGGGCAGCTCGAAGCGCTCGCCGTCCTCGCCGGGCTCGGTGCCGTCGGCGACGAGCACCAGGCTCGAGCCGTCGTCGGACAGCCCCACGAGGCGCAGCGTGCGCATGGGCGTCCTCCGTTCGTCGCGAGCCGAGATGGGTGGTCGCCCGAGGCTATCCGCGGGCTCCGGGGCGCCGCCGCAGCCACGCCCGGCGTGGCGGGAGTTGTTGCCGCCGTCATCCCGGCGCAACACGGCCCCTGCAGTGTGGCGGGTGGGGCTGGTGCGCCGGCCACCGGACCCCACCGGGGTGCGTGCGGGGCCACACCGCGCCGGCGTGCGACCCTCCCGCCGGCCGCTGCGCGCAGCCGCTGCCGACAGCCGTCTCTGCGAGCCGAGGAGGTGCCGTGGCCAGCCCCCTGATCCACCCCCGGATCGCCGTCGACGCCGGGCCGTCCGGCACGACCGCCGGCGCCCTGCCGGCCGAGGTCCGCCTGGCCGTCGCCGAGATCGCCGGCGCCGCCGGCGCCTGGTGCCCGGCGCTGTCACCCGCCGGTGACCGGGTCGCCTACGTGACCGACCGCTCGGGCACCCCGCGGCTGGAGGTCCTGCCGGTGGGCGGCGCGGCCGCGGCGTTGCCCCTGGTGCTGTCCGGCCCGGACCAGGAGGTCGTGTCCGTCGCCTGGGCGCCCGACGGCGCGTGGCTGGCCTACCTGGTGAGCCCCGGTGGCTCGATCCGCGCCGAGCTGCACGTCGTGCGGCCCGACGGCAGCGGGTCCCGGCCGGTGGCCGGCGAGGACCCGTACGCGACGGTGTTCGCCGGGCACTGGACCCGCCCCGGCTCCTACGTGTGCACCATCGCGCCGGGCACCGGGCCCGACGCCGACGTCGTGCTCGTCGACGTGGAGGCGGGCACGCACCGGACGCTCGCCCGCGGCGGGTTCCTGTCGGTGACCGCCGTGTCGGCCGACGAGCGGTGGGTGCTGGCCCGCCGCGGACCGCGCGGGTACCACCACGTCGTCCTGGTGGACGTCGGCACCGGGCGCGCCCGCCGGGTGCTGCCGCTGGACGCCCCGGGCGGCATCTTCTCCGAGGACGGCCGGTTCGCCCCGGACGGGCGGTCGGTGCTGCTGCGCGCCTCCCTGCCCGGCCGGCCCGGCACCGACCGCGCCGGCCTGGTCGAGGTGCCGTTCGGGCCCGACGGGTGCCTGGGGGAGGGGCGCGTCGTCCTGCGCCGGCCCGACGCCGACCTCGACGGCTACGCCGTCCGGCCCGACGGGACGGTCCTCGCCGTGTGGAACGCCGGCGGCGTCACCGAGCTGCACGTGCACCACGGGGACACCGGCGCGGTGGTCGACCGGGTCGGCCTGCCCGAGCCGGTCCTCCCGGGCTGGTCGCTGTCCGCGGACGGCGGCACGGTGGTCACCGAGCTCACCGGCCCGCACACCCCGCGCGCCCTGTGGTCGGTGCCGCTGGGCGCGACCGGGTCGCCGGCCCGCCTGCCCTCGCTGCCCCGCCGGCCCGACCGCGCCCTGTCGGTGGAGCCCGTGCGGGTGGACCACGCCGCCGCCGACGGCACGCCGCTGCACGGCTGGCTCTACACCCCGCCGGGCGTGCACGGCGCCAACCGCACGGTGGTCAGCTTCCACGGCGGCCCGGAGGGCCAGGAGCGCCCGGCCTGGTCGCCGGTGGTGCAGTCGCTCGTCGCCGCCGGGTGCACGGTCTTCGCGCCCAACGTCCGCGGCTCGGGCGGGCAGGGCCGCGCCTTCGCGTGCGCCGACGACGTGGCCGCCCGCGAGTCGACCTTCGCCGACGTCCCGGCCACGGTGCGCTTCCTCGTCGACGCCGGCCTCGCGCTGCCCGGCCGGATCGGCGCCCACGGCTGGTCCTACGGCGGCTACCTGACCCTGGTGGCGCTCACCCGCTGGCCCGACCTGTTCGCGGCCGGGGTGTCGCTGGCCGGCATGAGCGACCTGCGCACGTTCTTCGCCGGCACGGAGCCGTGGATGGCCGCCGCGTCGGTGACCGAGTACGGGGACCCGGTGGCCGACCGCGACATGCTGGCGGGCATCTCGCCGATGACCGCCCTGGACCGGCTGACCGCGCCGGTGCTGCTGGCCCACGGCGACCGCGACAGCAACGTGCCGGTCGCCGAGTCGGTGCAGGCGCACCAGGCCCTCCAGGCGCTCGGCGCGCGCAGCGAGCTGCTGCTGTTCCCCGGCGAGGGGCACACGATCGTCGGCCGCGAGCACGTGATCGAGCTGTGCGAGCGCGTCGCGGAGTTCTTCACCCGCTGGCTGTGACTCGGAGTGCGGGAGCCCAGGAAACCTGCGCTCCCGCACTCCGAGTCACAGGCGCTCGGCGACGAAGTCGATGCAGGCGGTCAGCGCGCTGACGTCGTCGGGGTCCACCGCGGGGAACATGCCCACCCGCAGCTGGTTGCGGCCGAGCTTGCGGTAGGGCTCGACGTCGACGACGCCGTTGGCCCGCAGCACGTCGGCGATGCGCGCCGCGTCGACGCCCTCGGCGAAGTCCACCGTGCCCACGACCAGCGACCGCTGCGCCGGGTCGGCGACGAACGGGGTGGCGATCGGCGACTCCTCGGCCCAGCGGTACAGCCGGCCCGAGGAGTCCCGCGTGCGGGCGACGGCGCCGGGCAGGCCACCGAGACCGTCGAGCCAGTCGAGCTGGTCGGCCAGCAGGAACAGCGTCGCGACCGCGGGGGTGTTGTACGTCTGGTCCTTCGCCGAGTTGTCGACGGCGACGGACAGGTCCAGGAACGCCGGCATCCAGCGGCCCGAGGCCTTGATCTCGGCCACCCGCTCGAGCGCCCGCGGGGACATCAGGGCGATCCACAGCCCGCCGTCGGCGGCGAAGACCTTCTGCGGGGCGAAGTAGTAGACGTCGGTCGCGCCGACGTCCACCGGCAGGCCGCCGGCGCCGCTGGTCGCGTCGACCAGCACCAGCGCGTCGTCGTCCGCGCCCGCCGGGCGCTCCACCGGGGCCATCACGCCGGTCGAGGTCTCGTTGTGCGCCCAGCCGTAGGCGTCGATGCCGGGCCGGCCGGCCGGCAGGGCCAGCGTGCCCGGCTCGGCCCGGCTGACCACCGGGTCCCCGAGGAACGGCGCCTCGGCCACGCCGGAGGCGAACTTCGAGGAGAACTCGCCGTTGACGCCGAAGGCGGCCCGGTCGCGGATCAACCCGAAGGCCGCGGCGTCCCAGAACGCCGTCGTCCCGCCGTTGCCGAGGACGACGGCGTACCCGTCGGGCAGGTCGAACAGCCGGTGCAGGCCCTCGCGCACCCGCCGGACCAGCCCCTTGACCGGGGCCTGCCGGTGCGACGTGCCCATCAGGGCAGCACCGTCGGTGGCGAGGGCCCGCAGCGCCTCCGGGCGGACCTTCGACGGGCCGCACCCGAACCGGCCGTCCCGCGGGAGCAGGTCGGCCGGGACGGTGATGCTCGGGGTGCCCGTCACCTCAGGCCGGCGAGACCTGGCTGATCGACTTGGTCTGGACGGTGTCCCAGCCCTCGACCTCCTCGGGCTTGCGCGGGTCGGGCCCGACGTAGCGGGCCGACGGGCGCACCAGGCGGCCGGTGTTCTTCTGCTCGAGGATGTGCGCGCACCAGCCGGCCGTGCGGGCGCAGGTGAACATCGAGGTGAACATGTGGCTCGGGACCTCGGCGAAGTCGAGCACGATCGCCGCCCAGAACTCCACGTTGGTCTCGACCGGGCGGTCGGGACGGCGCTCGCGCAGCTCCTTGAGCGCGGCCTGCTCCAGCGCCCGGGCGGCCTCGAAGCGCGGCGCACCGAGCTCCTCGGAGGCGCGGCGCAGCACGCGGGCACGCGGGTCCTCGGCCCGGTAGACCCGGTGGCCGAAGCCCATCAACCGCTCCTTGCGGTCGAGCAGGTCCTTCACGTACTTCTCGGCGTCGCCGGTCCGCTCCACCTCGTCGAGCATGTGCAGCACGCGCGAGGGCGCGCCGCCGTGCAGCGGGCCGGACATCGCGCCGATGGCCCCGGACATGGCCGCGGCGACGTCGGCGCCGGTCGAGGCGATGACCCGGGCCGTGAACGTCGACGCGTTCATGCCGTGCTCGGCCGCCGAGGTCCAGTAGGCGTCGACCGCGGCCACGTGGCGGGGGTCGGGCTCGCCGCGCCAGCGGACCATGAAGCGCTCGACGATCGTCGCGGCCTCGTCGATGCGGCTCTGCGGCACCGCGGGGACGCCGATGCCACGCGCGGACTGGGCGACGTAGGACAGCGCCATGACCGCGGCGCGGGCCAGCTGGTCGCGGGCCTCCTCGGCGGAGATGTCCAGCAGCGGGCGGTAGCCCCAGAACGGGGCCAGCATCGCCAGCGCGGCCTGCACGTCGACGCGCACGTCGCCGCTGTGGACCGGGATCGGGAACGGCTCGGCCGGCGGCAGGCCCGGGCCGAACTTGCCGTCGACCAGCAGCGCCCAGACGTTGCCGAAGGTGACCTTGCCGACCAGGTCCTCGATGTCGACGCCGCGGTAGCGCAGCGCACCGCCGTCCTTGTCCGGTTCGGCGATCTCGGTCTCGAAGGCGATGACGCCTTCCAGTCCGGGTACGAAGTCGTCGGCCATCTCGCATGCTCCTCTGCGCGCGCGGGATCGTGCGCCGGGTCGCGGCGCACGACAACGCCCGAACCATAGGCCCGACCTCCGGGGCCGGCGCAGCCGGGGCGGGTGCGGTGGCAGCATCGGACGGGTGCCCGACCTCTCCCGCATGCGCAGGGACTACGACCGGCCCGTGCTGCGCGAGAGCGACCTCGCCGCCACGTGGGTGGAGCAGTTCGACCGCTGGTTCGCCGACGTCGTCGCCGCCGGGATCGACGACCCGAACGCGGTGGTCGTCGCGACCGCCGACGCCGACGGCGCACCCGACGCGCGCATCGTCCTGGTCAAGGGCTACGACGAGTCGGGCTTCGTCTTCGGCACCAGCTACGCGTCCACCAAGGGCGCGCAGCTGGCGGTGAACCCGCGCGCGGCGCTGGTCTTCCCCTGGCACGCGCTGCAGCGCCAGGTGCGGGTGACCGGCCGGGTCGAGCGGATCGGCGACGCCGCCTCCGACGGGCTGTGGGACCCCCGCCCGCGCGAGGCGCAGCTGGCCGCCGTCGCCTCCGTGCAGTCCACCGTCGTCGACTCCCGTGACGAGCTCGAGACCCGGGTCCGGCTGCTCGACGAGGGGACGCCGGAGGGATCGGTGCCCCGCCCGGCCACGTGGGGCGGCTACCGGGTGGTCCCGGCGACGGTGGAGTTCTGGCAGGGCGGACCGGGACGGCTGCACGACCGGCTGCGCTTCCTCCGCGACGACCAGGAGGGTGGCGGCTGGATCGTCCAGCGCCTCGCCCCGTGAGCGGCCCGGCCCCCGAGACCCGGGGGGGGGGGGGCTCCGGCGCCCCCGCCCGGCTGACGCCGCCCGACCCCGTGGACGGTGCGTGGTCGTCCGCCCAACCTGCCC
>NZ_JBJNRJ010000004.1:54033-195435 GCF_046233715.1 Trujillonella humicola
GGGCGGCCAACTCCACCCCCCCCCCGCCCCGCCCCCCCCCCCCCCCCCCCCCCCCGCCCCCCCCCCCCCGCCCCCCACGACGACGGGGTGACGCCGGTCGATCCGGTCGAGGGAGCGGGCAAGACCGCCGAACCGGCCCCGGCCCGCCGCCGGCGCGGCTGGGCGATCGACACCACGCCGCTGCAGAACCCGCACTACCGGCGGCTGTTCTGGGGGATCGCGGCGACGATGCTCGGCCAGCAGATGACGCTGGTCGCCGTCCCGTACCAGGTCTACGCCCTGACCGGCTCCTCGCTGCTCGTCGGGGTCACCTCGATCGTGGCGCTCGTGCCGCTGGTCGTCTTCGGGCTGCTGGGCGGGGCGATCGCCGACGCGATGGACCGCCGCCGGCTGATGCTGGTCACCGCGACCGGCGCGGCGGTCACCAGCGCGCTGCTCGCCGTCCAGGCGCTGCTGCCCGGCGGTGGCAACCTGTGGCTGCTGTGGGTGCTCACCGCGGCCGTCAGCGGGTTCAGCGCCGTCAACCAGCCGACCCGCAGCGCGGTGATCCCGGCGATCGTCGGGCCCGCTGGCGTGCCCGCGGCGAACGCGCTGTCGATGACGGTGCGCCAGGTCGGGGTGATCGTCGGGCCGCTGACCGCAGGGCTGCTGATCGGCCTCGGCGACCTGTTCCTGGCCTACGCGGTCGACGCCGCCGGCTTCGTGGTCGCGCTGCTCCTGCTGCGCGGGCTGCCGTCGCTTCCCCCGGGGACCGCCGCGACCGGGCCGCTGCGGCTGGCCGCCGCGGTCCGCGGGGTCGGGGAGGGCTTCGCCTTCCTGCGCACCCAGCCCGTGCTGCTCATGACCTTCGTCGTCGACATCATCGCGATGGTCTTCGCCTGGCCGCAGGCCGTGTTCCCCGAGCTCACGCAGACCCGCTTCGCCGACTCGCCGAACGCGCTGGGCTGGCTGTTCGCCGGCGTCTCGATCGGCGCGCTGCTCATGGGCCTGACCTCGGGCTGGGTGTCGCGGGTGGACCGGCAGGGCGCGGTCGTGATCGCCGCGATCGTGGTGTGGGGCGTGGCGATCGTCGGCTTCGGCCTGGCGCCGTCGCTGTGGCTGGCGGTGCTCTGCCTCGCCGTCGCCGGCGCCGGCGACATGGTCAGCGCCGTCCTGCGCTCGTCGATGCTGCAGCTGGCCGCGCCGGAGGAGATGCGCGGCCGGATGCAGGGCGTGTTCATCGTGGTGGTGGCCGGCGGACCGCGGCTGGGCGACCTGCGCGCCGGAGCGCTGGCCAGCACGGCGGGGGTGACCACGGCGATGGTCTCCGGCGGGGTGATGACGGTCGTGGCCATGGTCGTCGTCGCCCTGGTCGTGCCCTCGTTCTGGTTCTTCCGCGCCTCGCGGTCCGTGCAGCCGTCCGCCGCGGCCGGGGGAGCCCGGCCGGCCTCGCCCGCCCCCGAGAGTGGCGAGAACCGGCCGGACCACCGCCCCGGACAACGACCGGAGCGGTCAGAGGGTACGGAGCCGTTCCACAAGTCCTAGGCGAGGGCGCCGGCGACCACGCGCAGGTCGGCGACGAGGGCGTCGTAGGCGGCCGGTCGGGCGTCGTCCGGTGTCCGCAGCACCGCCGAGGGGTGCGTGGTGGCGAGCATCCACGTCTGGTGCGGGGCGTCCTCGTCGTCGTCGGCCGGGTCGACGCCGGCCGTGCCCGGTGGGGTCCACGGCAGCAGCCGGCCGCGGTCCCTGGTGATCCGGAAGGACGGCGAGATCAGCGCCTTGGCCGCCGTCGCACCCAGGCAGACGACGACCTCGGGCTTGAGCACCTCGAACTCCGCCTCCAGCCAGGGCCGGCAGGCTCGCAGGTGCTCCGGCCCGGGTGACTGGTGGATCCGCCGCTTGCCCGTGGGGGTGAACCGGAAGTGCTTGACCGCGTTGGTGACGTAGGCGTCCCGGCGGTCGATCGCGGCGTCGGCGAGGGCGCGGTCCAGCAGCCGGCCGGCCGGGCCGACGAACGGCTCGCCCCGGCGGTCCTCCTGGTCGCCGGGCTGCTCGCCGACGAGCACGATGCGTGCGGTCTCCGGGCCCTCGCCGAAGACCGTCTGCGTGGCCGGTTCCCAGAGCTCGCAGGCGCGGCACCCGGCAGCCGCCGTGCGCAGGCCCGGCAGTCCCACGCCCTGCGGTGGCCGGGCCGGCACGTTCTCCTGGTCCATCCCCCGATCAGACCGCGGACGGGCCGCGGGCGCGCGTCGGGCGGCGGCTACCGTCGAGAGACCGCTGACGAGGGGGTACGCACGGTGCTGGAGTTCGACGGGCTCTACAAGAGCTACGGCGACCACCGGGTCCTGGAGGGCGTCGGCTTCACCGTCGCGCCGGGGTCCATGTTCGGGTTCTGCGGCGCGAACGGCGCCGGCAAGACGACCACGATGCGCATCGCGCTGGGCCTCGCCCGCGCCGACGCCGGGGAGGTGCGCTGGCGCGGCGTGCCGCTCGACGCGGCCGCCCGCCGGCGGATCGGCTACATGCCGGAGGAACGCGGGCTCTACCCGAAGATGCGCGTCGGTGAGCAGCTCGCCTACTTCGCCCGCCTGCACGGGATGGACGGCGCCGCGGCCGCCCGTGCCGCCGAGCACTGGGCCGAGCGGCTGGGCCTCGGGGAGCGTCGCCGGGACGCGGTCGAGAAGCTCTCGCTGGGCAACCAGCAGCGGGTGCAGCTGGCGGCGGCGCTGGTCAGCCGGCCAGAGGTGCTCGTCCTCGACGAGCCGTTCTCCGGGCTCGACCCGGTGGGCGTCGACTCGCTGGCCGAGGCGCTGCTGGAGCAGTGCCGCGGCGGGGTGCCGGTGGTCTTCTCCAGCCACCAGCTCGACCTCGTCGAGCGGCTGTGCGACTCCGTCGGGATCCTGGCCCGGGGGCGGATGGTGGCCAGCGGCACCGTCGAGGAGCTCCGCCGCCGGGAGACCGACCGGTTGCTGCGCGTCGTCGTCCCCGAGGCGCCGCAGGGCTGGGCCGCGGCGGTCCCGGGCGTGCGCGTGGTCTCCCAGCAGGGCGGCGACACGCTGCTCGAGCTCGCCGCCGGCACCGACGACCAGGCCGTGCTGGCCGCCGCGCTGCGCACCGGCCGGGTCACCCACTTCGCCTGGCGCGAGCCGACCCTGGTCGAGCTGTTCCGCGAGGCGGTCGCCGACCCCGCCCCGGCTCCGGCGCCGGCCGCCGAGGAGGTGGCGGCGTGAGCGAGCCGCGGCCGCTGGGCAGTTCCGCGCTGGTCCGGCTCGTCGCCGGCCGGGAGATCTCGACGCGGCTCCGGGACAAGAACTTCATCATCAGCTCGGTCGTGATCGTCCTGGTGCTCATCGGCATCATGGGGTTCCAGGTGATCCTCGGCTCGGGGCAGGCCGAGAGCCGGATCGGCGTCGTCGGCGACGCCGCCGAGCTGGGCCCGGCCATCGAGGCGCAGGGCGAGGCGGTCGGCGTCGACGTCACGGTCGTGCCGCTGGAGGACGAGGTCGCCGCCCGGCAGGCGGTGGAGGACGAGGACGTCGACGGCGCCCTGGTCGGGGGCACCGGCGCCGCCCCGCAGCTGCTGGTGAGGGACCGCGACGCCACGCTCGAGGCCGTCGTCGGGGGCGCGGTCACCGGCGCAGCGATCGCCGGGCAGCTGGCCGAGGCCGGGGTGGACGTCGGTGACGTCCCGCAGGTCGCGGTGTCGGCGCTGGACGCCGGGGACGACGACGGCCAGCGGGTGATCACCGCGCTCATCGGTGTCGGGGTGCTCTACGGCCTGCTCATCCTCTTCGGCCAGTTCGTCGCCCAGGGCGTGGTCGAGGAGAAGTCCAGCCGGGTGGTCGAGCTGCTGCTGGCCACGATGCGGCCGTGGCAGCTGCTGGCCGGCAAGATCCTCGGCCTGGGCATCCTGGGCCTGGCGCAGATCGTGGTCATCGGGGCCCTCGGGGTGGCCGGGGCGCTGGCCTTCGACGTCGTCGACGTGCCCGGCGACCTCATCAGCACCGTGGTGTCCGTGGTGCTGTGGTTCGTCCTGGGCTACGCCTTCTACGCCGCGATCTACGCCGTCGCCGCCTCGCTGGTGAGCCGGCAGGAGGACCTGGGCACCGTCCTCACCCCGACGACGCTGGTGCTCGTCGCCGGCTTCTTCATCGGGCTGCAGGCCGCCGGGGACCCGCAGAGCACCCTGGCGACCGTCACCTCCTACGTGCCGGGTCTGTCGCCGCTGGTGATGCCGGTGCGGCAGGCGGCCGGGGAGGCCGCGGCGTGGGAGGTCGGGGTCGCCGTCGTCCTCATCCTCCTGGCGACCGCGGTCGTCGTCCGGGTGGGCGGGCGGGTCTACGCCGGTGCGCTGCTGCGCACGAGCGGGAAGACCAAGCTGCGGGAGGCCCTGCGCGCCGAGCGCACGTGAGGGGGGACCCCCTCCTCCCCACCCCTCGCGAGCTCGGGGCGGTGCCCTGGAGGGGGCCGCCGCCGGGCGCGTCACCCGGTTCGGTTGCCTGGCCCGAGGGAGGGGTAGCCGCCCGCCCATGGCGATGCAGCTGGGCTACACGATGATGACCGAGCAGGCCGGGCCGAAGGACCTGGTGGGCCACGTGGTCGGCGCCGAGGAGGCGGGCTTCGACTTCGCGGTGAGCAGCGACCACTTCTTCCCGTGGCTGGAGGAGATGGGCCACTCGCCCAATGCCTGGGTCACCCTCGGTGCCGCCGCGCAGGCTACCAGCCGCATCCCGCTGATGACCTACGTGACCTGCCCGATCCTGCGCTACCACCCGGTCGTCGTCGCCCAGCAGGCCGCGACCCTGCAGATCCTGTCCGACGGCCGGTTCACCCTCGGCATCGGGGCGGGGGAGAACCTCAACGAGCACGTCGTCGGGGCCGGGTGGCCGCCGGCCGACGTCCGCCACGAGATGCTGGTCGAGGCCCTGCAGGTCATCCGCGAGCTGTTCGACGGCGAGGGCCACACCAACTTCCGCGGTGACCACTTCGACGTCCAGTCCGCGAAGCTCTGGGACCTGCCGGAGAAGCGGGTGCCGATCGGGATCGCCGTCTCCGGTCAGCAGTCCTGCTCGATCGCCGGCGAGCTCGGCGACGCGATGGTCGCCACCGAGCCGCGGACCGAGCTCGGGGAGTGGTTCGACGACGCCGGTGGGGTCGGCAAGCCCCGGATCGCGCAGATGCCGGTCAGCTACGACACCGACCGCGACGCCGCCGTCGAGCGCGCCCACCGGCTGTTCCGCTGGTTCGGCCTGGGCTGGAAGGTCAACGCCGAGCTGCCCGGCCCGCCGGCGTTCGACGCGGCGAGCCAGTTCGTCCGGCCCGAGGACGTCGCCGGCAGCATCCCGTGCGGTGCCGACGTCGGCGCCGTCATCGACGCCGCGCAGGAGTACGCCGACGCCGGGTTCACCCACCTGGCGCTGGTGCAGATCGGCGGTGACGCGCAGGCGCCCTACCTGGAGTGGGCGCAGCGCGAGCTGATGCCGGCCTGGCGGGAGGCGTTCGGCTCCTGACCAGCGCCGACGGGGGAGACACGATCGGGTCAGGTCACCACCACGGAGGACGCCGGGAGCTGCCGCGGGACCGCACGATGGCGGCATGACCGAGGACCTGGACGAGCGACTCCGGCACCTGCCGGACGCCGACGCGCCCGCGCTCATCGCCCTCGGCCGCGAGCTGGTGGGCGCCGGGCGGCTGCCCGACGCCGAGGAGTGCTTCCGCCGCGCTGCCGCCCTGGGCGATGCCGTGGCCGCGTTCGCGCTGGGCAACACGCTCGCCGCGCAGGAGCGGTGGGACGAGGCGAGCGTGGCCTACGAGGCGGCGCTGGCCGGTGGCGAGGCGCACGCGTGGCGCTCGCTGGGCACCGTCCTCGACGGCATGGGCGACGAGGAGGGCGCGCTGGCCGCGTGGCGCGGTGCCGCCGACGCCGGTGACGCGCACGCCGCCGCCGTCCTCGCCTGCCGCGAGTGGTGCCGCAGCCAGGACCCGGCGCTCGAGGACGCCCTGCGGGCCGGCGCCGGCCACTTCCCGCCCGCCCGGGCCGACCTCGCCGACCTGCTGCGGGAGACCGACCGGGTCGCCGAGGCGCGCTTCGTGCTCGAGGTCGGCGCCAAGCGGGGCGAGGCCGTCGCGTGGCTGCCGCTGGGCAACCTGTACTGCGACGAGCTCGGCGACGACGAGGCCGCCGAGGAGGCCTACCGCAGCGGCATCGCGGCCGGCGACGTCCGCTGCCACCACAACCTCGGCGTGCTGCTCGTGGGCCGCGGCGACCGGGAGGGCGCCACCGAGCAGTTCGGCCTGGGCGCCGAGGCCGGCGACGAGCTCGCGATGGCCGCCCTCCGCTACTTCCAGGACTGACCTCCCTCGTCGAGATCTGCACACTCGTCGGCATCAGCGGCTGATGGTGACGACTGTGCAGATCTCGTCGCGTCAGATCAGCTGGCGCAGGCCGGACAGGGGGCCGCGGTAGGGCGCCGCGGGCGGGCCGGTGACCCCGGGCCGGGCGGTGAAGAGCCGCCCCGCGTCCGGCTGTGCCGCCCGGTCGGCGTCGGTCATCCCCTCGGTGGACGTCGTCACCACCAGCAGGTCGCGCCCGGCACCGGCGAAGCAGCAGGCCGAGGTCTGCGCGACCGGGACCTCGACGACCGCGAGCACGTCGCCGTCCGGGGAGTACCGCCGCACCTGACCGGCGCCCCACAGCGCCGTCCAGAGGCAGCCCTCGTCGTCCACGGTCAGGCCGTCGACCGGGCCGGCGTCACCGGAGAGGTCCAGCAGCACCCGGCCGGCGCCCAGCGTGCCCGCGGGAACGTCGTAGTCGAACGCGTGCAGCAGCGCCGGCCCCGAGTCGGCGAGGTAGAAGGTGCCGCCGTCGGGCGACCACCCGAGCCCGTTGGACACGGTCAGGCCGTCGCGCAGGGTGCGCACGGTGCCGTCGAGGTCGAGGCAGTACAGGGCGCCGGCGCCCGGCCGCTGGTCGAAGGCCATCGTCCCGGCGAGGAACCGGCCGGCGGGGTCGCAGGCGGCGTCGTTCATCCGGGTGCCACCGCCGGCCTCCGTGCCACCCTCGCCGGCCAGGTCGAGCAGCACGCGGACTTCCCCGTCGGCGTCCACGAGGGCGAACCCTCCGCCGGCGGCCAGCAGCCAGCCGCCCGCGGCGACCGGCGCGACGGCACCCACGGTGTCCCCGCCGCGGTGCGCGGCGACCTCGGTCAGCGTGCCGTCTGCGGCGACGGTCGCCCGGCGCAGGAGCCCGGCGGGGATGTCGACCCACAGCAGCTCCGCGCGCGCGGCATCCCATCGAGGCCCCTCCCCGTGCTCGGCGGCGGTCGGGGCGGCGGGGGTGGCGGTGAGGCGCTGCACGGGAACGGTCCTCCCCAGTACACGTGCCCGTCACACCGGCGACGGCATACTCCGCACCATGTCCGAAGCCACCGTGGACGTCGCCGACCTCCGACCGCACGGCCGGGGGGAGGACGCCGACGCCGGCACCGACGCCCCCCTGCGCGACGACATCCGGCTGCTGGGCCGCGTCCTCGGCGAGGTGATCGCCGAGCAGTCGGGGGCGGAGGTGCTCGAGCTCGTGGAGCAGACCCGGGTGGCCGCCTTCGGCGTGCGCCGGTCCGACGTCGACCGCGCCGAGCTCGCCGGCCGGCTGGGGGAGCTGGACGTCCGGTCGGCCAACCACGTCATCCGCGCCTTCAGCCACTTCTCCCTGCTGGCCAACCTGGCCGAGGACATCCACCACGAGCGCCGCCGGCGGTTCCACCGGCGCAGCGGCTCACCGCCGCAGCCGGGCAGCCTGGCCGCGAGCTTCGCGATCCTGGACGGCGCCGCGCTCGACGCCGACGCGGTCGCCGACGCGCTGGAGGGGGCGCTCGTCGTCCCCGTGGTGACGGCGCACCCGACCGAGGTGCGCCGCAAGACCATCTCGCAGGTGCAGCGTCAGGTCACCGAGCTGATCCGGCTGCGCGACCGGTCGACCGACGACCTCGGCGAGGACCCGGAGTGGGCCGGCAAGCTGTGGCGCTCGGTGCTGACCCTGTGGCAGACGGCGCTGCTGCGGCTGTCCCGGCTGCGGCTGCAGGACGAGATCGACGAGGCCCTGCGCTACTACGAGCTGTCGCTGTTCGAGGTCATCCCGGCCATCAACGCCGACCTGCGCCGCGCGCTGCGGCAGCGCTGGCCGGGCGCCGACCTCCTCGACCGGCCGATGCTGCAGCCGGGCTCCTGGATCGGCGGCGACCGCGACGGCAACCCCTTCGTCACCGCCGAGGCCGTCCGCCGGGCCAGCACGCAGCAGGCGCTGACGGCGCTGGGCCACCACCTGGCCGAGCTGGTGACCCTGCGCGACGAGCTGTCGATGTCCGACCGGCTGGTCACCCCGACGCACGAGCTGTACGCGCTGGCCGACGCCTCCCGCGACGAGTCGCCGTTCCGGGCCGACGAGCCCTACCGCCGGGCGCTGGTCGGGGTGCACGCGCGGCTGGCCGCGACCGCCCGCCGGGTCGTCGGCACCGTGCCCGGTCCCGCCCCGGTCGTCGAGCTGACCCCCTACGACACCCCCGGCGAGCTGCTCGCCGACCTCGCCGTGGTCGACGCCTCGCTGCGCAGCCACGGCGCCGGTGCGCTGGCCGACGACCGGCTCACCCGGCTGCGCGAGGCGGTCGAGGTGTTCGGCTTCCACCTGTGCGGCCTGGACATGCGCCAGAACTCCTCGGTGCACGAGGAGGTGCTCGCCGAGCTGCTGGCCTGGGCCGGCGTCTGCGACGACTACGCCGACCTGGCCGAGGACGCCCGGGTGGAGCTGCTGTCCGGGGAGCTCCGGCTGCGGCGTCCTCTCGTGCGGCCCGGCGCCGAGCTGTCCGACCTCGCCCGCGGCGAGCTGGACCTGCTCCGCGCGGCCGCCGAGCAGGTGGCGCTGCTGGGGCCGGCCGCCGTCCCGAACTACGTGATCAGCATGTGCGAGTCCGTCAGCGACGTGCTGGAGGTCGCCGTGCTGCTCAAGGAGGTCGGCCTGCTGGAGCTCGACGGCGGGAACTCGACCCACCCGCCCAGGCCGTCCTGCCCCGTCGGCATCTCGCCGCTGTTCGAGACCATCGACGACCTGCAGGGCGCCGGGAGCACGATGACCGCCGTCCTGGCGCAGCCGCTGTACCGGGCGCTGGTCGCCGGCCGCGGGAACCTGCAGGAGGTCATGCTCGGCTACTCCGACAGCAACAAGGACGGCGGCTACCTGGCCGCCAACTGGGCGCTGTACCGCGCCGAGCTCGCCCTGGTCGAGGTCGCCCGGGCGGAGGGCGTCCGGCTGCGGCTGTTCCACGGCCGCGGGGGCACCGTCGGCCGCGGCGGCGGCCCCAGCTACGAGGCCATCCGTGCCCAGCCCCCGGGCGCGGTGGCCGGTTCGCTGCGGATCACCGAGCAGGGCGAGGTCATCGCGGCCAAGTACGCCGACCCCGACCTCGCCCGGCGCAACCTCGAGGCGCTGGTGGCCGCGACGCTGGAGGCCAGCCTGTTCGACGTCGAGGGGCTCGGCGAGGGGGCCGACGACGCCTACCGGCTGCTCGACGACCTGGCGGCGCGCGCCCAGCAGGCCTACCGGCAGCTGGTGCACGAGACGCCGGGGTTCGTGGAGTGGTTCCGCGCCGCGACGCCGATCCGCGAGCTGGCGGAGCTCAACATCGGCAGCCGCCCGCCGTCCCGCAAGGCCGGTGACCGGATCGCGGACCTGCGGGCCATCCCGTGGGTGTTCAGCTGGTCGCAGGCGCGGATCATGCTGCCCGGCTGGTACGGCACCGGCTCGGCGCTGGAGGGCTGGGTCGCCGGCGACGACGGCCGGCTCGAGCAGCTGCGCGACCTGCACCGCCGCTGGCCGTTCCTGCGCACCGTGCTGTCCAACATGGGCATGGTGCTGGCCAAGACCGACCTCGGGCTGGCCGCCCGCTACGCCCAGCTCGTGCCCGACGAGGAGCTGCGGGCCCGGGTGTTCGACCAGATCACCGCCGAGCACGAGCGGACCTGCCGGATGCTGCTGGCGGTCACCGGCGGGGAGACGCTGCTGGCCGACAACCCCTCGCTGGCCCGCTCCATCCGCAACCGCTTCCCCTACCTGGAGCCGCTGCACCACCTGCAGGTCGACATGCTCCGCCGTCGCCGCAGCGATGCCGCCGAGGGGGGCCCCGACGACGAGCTGGTCCGGCGCAACATCCAGCTGACCATCAACGGGATCGCGACGGCGCTGCGCAACTCGGGCTGAGCACCGCCACCGGGAGCCGGTGGCGGTCCAGCCACCGGGCCAGCCGGTCCCCGTCCCACGGCCGCCGGCGGCGGGAAGCGGCGAGGACCAGCCCGCGCGGCAGCTCGAGCAGGGCGAGCGCGATGCCGGCGGCCCCGGGCAGGTCCCCGTCGCGCAGGTGGGCGGCGACCGCCGTCGGGCGGCGGGCGAGGAAGGCGAGGGTCTCGCGGACCGGCCGGGCGGCGTGCTGGGGGACCAGCACCTGCACCGTCCGGGCGTAGTGCCGCTCGCGCCGGAACACGCCGCGGGCGCTGCGGCCGCCCTTGCCGTGCCGGAAGCAGGTGTCGGGGACGCGCAGCAGCAGGAGCCCGGCCGCGCGCAGCCGGCGGGAGGCGTCCCGGTCCTCGTTGTAGAAGAAGTAGGCGGGGTCGAACCCGCCCGCGGCCAGGAACTGCGCGCGGCGGACCAGCACCGCCGTCCCGCCCAGCTCCGCGGCCGGCCGGGGCGGGCCGGGCGGGTCGTCGTCCTCACCGGGGCCGTGCACGGCCGGCGCGGCCCAGACCGCCCGCGGCTCGGCGTCCAGGACCTCGGCCAGCGCGCGCAGCATCCCCGGCTCCGGCTCGCCGTCGGAGTTCACCAACGCGACGTAGCGGCCGCCGCAGGCGTCGAGGGCGAGGTCCATGGCGCGGGCGAAGCCGAGGTTGCGCGGGGAGGACAGCACCCGCCGGTCGGCCGCCGGGTAGTGCGCCGCCAGGCAGGCCCGCGCCGCGGCCGACGTCGCCGGCGCCGCCGCGTTCTCCACGAGCAGTGCCCGACCGCGCCACCGCAGCCCGGTCGCCGCGGCGACCGCGGCGTGGTGCCCGGCGAGCATCTCCGGCGCCTCGTGGTGGACCAGGAAGACGACGTCGACGTCGTCGAGGCCGGTGCGCGCGATCGTCCCCACCCCCGCACTCTGCGCACGGCGCGGCCGGCCCGCCACCGCGGCGCGCGGCGCGGGGCGGCGCCATCGCCTAGCGTCGCCGGTCGTGGGGGACAGCGGCGACCG
Source organism: Trujillonella humicola (assembly GCF_046233715.1). Classification (NCBI taxonomy): domain Bacteria; kingdom Bacillati; phylum Actinomycetota; class Actinomycetes; order Geodermatophilales; family Geodermatophilaceae; genus Trujillonella; species Trujillonella humicola. The sequence continues at coordinate 65,286 of NZ_JBJNRJ010000004.1, forward strand.
GGTGGACGGGGTGGCCGTCGCGGCCACCGGGGGTGCGGTCCTGCAGCGGGCCGCCGCCGACCTCCGGCTGGCGCCGGCCGCGCTCGCCCCGGCGGTGAGCGACCCCGCCTACCGGGTGCTGGCCGCGGGGGACGGCGAGGCGGTGCTGCTCCGCCGCCAGTGGACGGTCGAGGGCACCCCCGAGGCGGTGCTGCTGGCCGCCGCCGGCATGGGGCCCGACCACCCCGCCGTGCACGCCACCGCCCTGGGCTGGGGCTGCGACCGGGTGCGCGACCGTCCCGGTGGCCGGGGGGTGCTGCGCGTCGTCCTGCCCGGGCCGGGCCGCCCGCTCGTCGAGCGCTTCCTCGCCGCGGCCGCGCTGGCCGCGACCCGGGTCGAGACGGCGGTCGCGCTCGCCCGGGGCACGGGGGAGGACCGGGTCAAGGCCGACGGCAGCCCGTCGCTGGCCGCGGACGAGGCCGCGCACACCGCCGCCGCCTCGGTCCTCGGCGGGCTGGGGGTGCCGGTGCTGAGCGAGGAGCGGACCGACCTGGCCGTCGCCGACGACGAGCCGTGGGTCGTGCTGGACCCCCTCGACGGCACCGGCAACTTCCGCGCCGGCCTGCCGCCGTGGGCGTTCTCCGCAGGCCTGGTGCAGCGCGGGGAGCCGGTGGCCGGCGTCGTGGTCGACCTCTCCTCGGGCCGGCGCTGGTCGGGGGCGGCCGGCACGGGGGCCTGGCGCGACGACGTCCCGATCGCCCCGCGCGCCGGCACGACCGTCGTCGTCCCCAGCGCGCCCGGGGGCGGCGTCGTCGGCGTGCCCGCCACCGCCCGGCGGGTCCGGGTGACCGGCTGCACGGCGGTGGAGGTCTGCCTCGTCGCCGACGGGTCCGCGGTGGCGTGGCACGACCTCGACCGCTCCGGGACCCACGTGCACGACGTCGCCGGCGGGCTCGGGGTGCTCGCCGCGGCGGGCGGGGTGGCCCTGACCGCCGACGGCGAGCCCCTGAGGCTGCTCCCCGACACCGTCGCGAAGATCCGTTTCGCCGCCGCGGGAGACGCCGGCACCGCCCGCGGGCTGATCGACGCGGTCGCCCCGCGCTGAGCGCGTCAGGCCTCGGCGGCCTCTGCCTCGGCGGCCTCGGCCTCGGCCTCGAGCTCCGCGGCGCGGGCGGCCGCGAGCAGGTCCTCGCGGTCGTGCATCGTCGTCCGCTGCCGGCCGCGGGTGGCGCCCAGCGCCCGCTCGGCCGCGTCGATCGCCCGCCAGTTGGGCAGCAGCACCGGGTCGGCGCCGCGGGCCCGCAGGGTGCGCACCAGGTCGTCGGGGTCGCCGTGCGCCCCGATGACGCCGGCCTCGACGTCGCCGAGCAGGGTGGCCACGGTCTCCCGGGCGTCGGCCTTGTTGGTGCCGACGACGCCGGTGGGCCCGCGCTTGATCCAGCCGGCCACGTACTCCCCGGCCGACGGCGCCCCGTCGCGCAGCACCCGCCCGGCCTCGTTGGGCACCGTGTTCGAGGAGGTGTCCAGCGGCAGCCCGGGCAGCGGCAGGCCCCGGTAACCGACGGAGCGGACGACGAGGTCGGCCGGCAGGGTGGTGAACTCCCCGGTCCCGCTGGCGCGGCCCTCGGCGTCGACCGCCGTCCGCTCGATCTCGATGCCGGTGACCCGGTCCTCGCCCACGATGCGCACCGGGCGGGCGAAGAAGCGCAGCGCGATCGTGGCCTGCCCGGGCTCGGGGGGCGTGCCGGCGTAGCCGCGCAGCACCTTCACGTTGCGCGCCTTGAGCCGGTCGGCCGGCGGCGGCTCGTCCTCGCCCGGGACGTCGGCCGGGTCCACGACCACCCCGGCCCCGGCCAGGTCCCCGAGCTCGTCGAGCTCCTTGGTGGTGAAGCTGGCCTGGGCGGGCCCGCGCCGGCCCAGCACGGTCACCGACTCCACCGGGGAGGCGGCCAGCGCGTCGAGCACGTGCTGGGGCATCTCGGTCGGCTCGAGCTCCTCGGGGGTGCGCACGAGCACCCGCGCGACGTCGAGGGCGACGTTGCCCACCCCGATCACGACCGCGTCCTTCACGCCGGCGAGGGCCGCCTCGACGCCGTCCCGGTCCGCGTCGGGGTGCCCGCAGTACCAGGCCACCAGGTCGGTGGCGGCGATGCTCCCGGGCAGGTCCTCGCCCTCAATGCCCAGGGCGCGGTCCCGGGAGGCGCCGTAGGTGTAGATCACCGCGTCGACGTGCCGGCGCAGCTCGTCCAGGGACAGGTCGGTGCCGATCTCGACGTTGCCGACGAACCGCACGTTCTCGTGGTCCAGGACGTGGTGCAGCGTGTCGCGCAGCGCGCGCATCTTCAGGTGGTCGGGGGCGATGCCGTGCCGCACCAGCCCGAACGGGGTGGGCAGCCGGTCGACCAGGTCCACCGCCACGGGGACGTCGTCCTGGCGGGTCAGCGCCTCGGCGGCGTAGATGCCCGCCGGGCCGGCCCCGACGACGGCGACCCGGAGGGGGCGGGTGGCGGGTGTGGTGGCAGTCTCCTCGGCGTCCGACATGGTCGGCATCCTGACCCGCGAGGTCGGGAAGCGCCAACCACCGCTCCGGTCGGGCCCGTCGTCACCGCTGCCGAGAGGAACCCGCGTGTCCGTCGTCGTCGTCGCCCACATCCGCCCGCTGCCCGAGCACCTGGACGCCGTCCGGGAGGCCCTCCTGGAGACGCTGCCCGCGGTCCACGAGGAGCCCGGCTGCGAGCTGTACGCCCTGCACGAGGCCGACGGCGTCCTCGTGATGGTGGAGAAGTGGGAGAGCCAGGAGGCGCTCGGCGTGCACATGACGGCGCCGGCGCTGGCCGCTCTCGGGCCCAAGCTCGCCGGCAAGGTGACCGGCGCCCCGGAGGTCCAGGTGCTCACCCCGCTGCCGGCCGGCACCAAGGGCGAGCTGTAGGCGGGGGCTCAGCCGCAGACGAGGTCGTGGTCCAGGTCGTCGTCCACGTACTGGGCGAGCACCACCCGCCCGCCGGGCACGAGGGGATCGCCGGAGCAGGTGGCCCGGGCGCCGTCCAGGTCGCGCGCGCCGGCCAGCCAGCTGTCCAGGCCGTGCAGCGGCGTGGCGGGGGGCACCCGGCCGGCGATCTGCGCCCACTGCCGCCCCGTCGAGTAGATGCCGACCTCGGCGCCGACCTCCCGGAGGTAGGTGGCCATGCCCTCCAGCGCCGCGCGGTTGCGGGCCTGCGCTCCGGGCGACCCGTACTGCCAGGTGTTCATCGTCTCCACGTCCAGCCACCAGCGGTGGGCGGCGGGGTCGGGGTCCACCCCCGCCGCCCAGGCGGCGGTGAGGAAGAAGACGTGGACGTCGACGGCGGCCCGGATCCGGCCGTACTGCCACGAGCACGCCGCGGAGTTGGTCCCGTCGCACTCGCCGTAGGGGGTCGACCCGGTGTCGGGCCACGTGGTGACCCGGTCGATGACCTCGCCGGGGTTGGCGGTGTTCACGTAGAGCTCGACGGCCGCCCGGCCGGTCGCGTCGGCCGCCCACGCCAGCTGCTCGGCCAGGCACGGGTTGGCGACGGTGGCGATCCCGCCGTTCACCCCGACGATCGCGACGTCCGCCCGGCGGGGCAGGGGCTCGCCGCACTGGGGGTGGGACACGTCGTAGCCGATCCGGGTCCCGTCCTCCGGTGCGGCGTGCGCGGTGCCCGGCAGCCCGAGCAGTGCCACCGCCACCGCCCCGGCGAGCGCGAGTGCGCGGGCCGCCACGGTCATCGGGCAACCCTAGGCTCCCCGTCCCCGGTCAGGACCCCCCGTCCGGGACCCCCCGATCAGGTGGACTGGCAGACGGGGCACCAGTGCAGGTTGCGGCCCACCATCTCCTGCGTCCGCACCTCGGTGCCGCAGATCCGGCACGGCAGGCCGGTGCGCCGGTACACGTAGTGCGCGTCGTCCCGGCGGACCGCGCCGCTCCTGCGGGCACGGTCCTCCGGGCGGGTCGTCACGATCCGGCCCAGGCGGACGCCGGAGCGCATGAGGACGACCAGGTCGGCCCACAGCCGGGTCCACTCCTCGGCGCCGACGTGGCGGCCGGGCCGGAATGGCGAGATGCGGTGCCGGAAGAGGATCTCGGCGCGGTAGACGTTGCCGACCCCGGCCAGCACGGACTGGTCCATGAGCAGCGCACCGACGGCGGTGCGGCTGCCGGCGATCCGCCGGTGCGCGACCGCGCCCTCGCGGGGGCGGGCGCGCAGCGGGTCGGGGCCCAGCCGGTCGAGGATCGCGTCGACCTCCGGTGCGGTGAGCACCTCGCAGGCCGTCGCGCCGCGCAGGTCGGTCCACACGCCCAGCCCGTCGGGGCCGGGGCCCTCCCAGCGCATCCGCAGCGCGCCGCGGGGCGGGGGAGGGGTGCCCGTGCCGCCGGTGTAGCTGCCGTACAGGCCGAGGTGGACGTGCAGCGTGTCCGCGCCGAAGCAGGCGAACAGGTGCTTGCCGTAGCTGGTCACCTCGTCGAGCACCCGGCCGTCGAGCAGCTCGGCGCCCGCGGCGAAGCGGCCCTGCGGGCTGGTCACGTGGACCGGCCGGCCGGCGAATGCCTCCTGCTGGTCGCGGGCCAGCCGGAACAGGGTGTGTCCCTCAGGCACGGCGCACCCGCTCCAGCCGCTCGAGCGCGACCCGCCGCTCGTGCGCGTGGTCGACCACCGGCTCCGGGTAGCCCTCGGGTACGCCTCCGGGCGCGCTCCAAGGCTCGTGCACGTACCGCGCGTCCACGTCCCGCAGCTCGGGCACCCACCGCTTCACGTAGGCGCCGTCCGGATCGAACTTCTTGCCCTGGGTGACCGGGTTGAAGATCCGGTAGTACGGCGCGGGGTCGGTGCCGGTGCCGGCCACCCACTGCCAGCCGTGGTTGTTGCTGGCCAGGTCGCCGTCGACCAGGTGCTGCATGAAGTACCGCGCGCCCCGCGTCCACTCCTGGTGCAGGTCCTTGACCAGGAACGAGGCCACGATCATCCGCACCCGGTTGTGCACGTAGGCCTCGCCGAGCAGCTGCCGCATCCCGGCGTCCACGATCGGGAAGCCGGTCCGCCCGGTCTCCCAGGCCCGCACCAGCTCCTCGGCGTGCGGGCCCGAGTCGTAGCCGAGCGCCTGCAGCTCCGGGCGCAGGTACTCGCGGGCCGATTCGGGCCGGTGCCACAGCACGTCGGCGTAGAACTCCCGCCAGGCCAGCTCGTCGGTGTAGCGGCGCACGGCCTCGGTCTGCTCCTCGGCGGCGAGGTCGGCCAGCAGCGTGCGGGGGTGGATCGTGCCGTACTTCAGGTGCGGGGACAGCCGGCTCGTGCCGTCGCCGGCGGGCAGGTTCCGACCCTCCGCGTAGCCGGACAGCCGCAGGTCGCGGAAGCGGTCCCACGCGGTGTGCGCGGCCTCCTCGCCGGCCGGCGGCAGCTCGGTGCCGCCCAGGTCCTGCTCGGGCGGCAGGTCGCCGGGCGCGGGACCCCGGCACCACCGGACGCCGTCCGGCCGGGGCGCGGGCGCCGGCCGGCCGTGCTCGCGCCAGGCGCGGGCGAAGGGCGAGAACACCTGGAAGGGGCTGCCGTCGCGCTTGGTCACCAGCCCCGGCCCGACCGCGTACGGCGAGCCGGTGCGGGTGAGCGGGACGTCCCCGAGCGCCCGCTCGACCGCGACGTCGCGGCGGCGGCCGTAGGGGCCGGTGTCGGCCGAGACGTGCACGCTGCCCGCCGCCACCTCCCGGGCGAGCGCGGGCACCACGTCGGCCGGGTCACCGGAGCGGACCACGAGGGCGCCGTCGGTGGCCTCGCGCAGGTCGGCCAGGCAGCGGCGCAGGTACTCGCGGCGCGGCGCGCCGGAGGGCTCCCACAGGCGCGGGTCGACGACGAACAGCGGGAGGACCTCGCCGTCGCCGCCGGCGGCCTCGATCGCGGCGAGGAGGGCCGGGTGGTCCCCGAGCCGCAGGTCACGGCGGAACCACAGCACGCTGGAGGGCACCCGGGCCACGTTATGTGCGATTCCGGTTGTGTGCAGTCCATCGCGTCATGGCCCCGTCCAGGGGCTCGTCCCGAGCGTGCGGGGGATGAGGAGGACGGGGTCCTCGTTCAGGCCTCGGCGGTGGCCAGCCCGAAGTGCGGACGGTCCTCGTCGCGGACGAGGTCGAGGTAGTCCGGGTGCTGCTGGATGTAGTACCGGATGAACGAGCAGTAGGGCAGGACGTGCAGGCCGCGCTCGCGGGCCGCGTCGAGCACGCCGGCCACCAGGGCCGAGCCGATGCCGCGGCCACCCACGCTCGGGTCGACCTCGGTGTGCGGGAGCGTCATGACGCGGTTCTCGACGTGGTAGCTGGCGAGCCCGACCACGCGCCCGCCCAGCCGGACCTCGAAGCGTCCCCGATCGGGGACGTCGACCACACTCGTCTCCATCGTGCCGTGCCCACCTTCCGCTCGCCCCGGCGCCGTTGCCGGAGCTCGTTGTGCGTCTCAGAACGGTAACGCCTCGGAAGCCCCACGCGTCCCGGGAGCGCCCCTCGGGCGCGTCGCACGTCACCGGAGCGGGTGACCCGCCCGGGTCGTGCGGACACGACCGGCCCGGCCGTCCGGGGGGACGACCGGGCCGGACCCGCGCGCCGGTGGCCTACTTGAAGACGTCCTTGACCTTCTCGCCGGCCTGCTTGACGTTGCCGCTGGTCTGGTCGGCCTTGCCCTCCGCCTGGAGGTCGCGGTTGTCGGTGGCCTCTCCCGTGGCCTCCTTGCCCTTCCCGGTCAGTTCCTCGGCCTTGTTCTTCATCTTGTCCATGGCGCTCATGCCCTGGTGGTGCCCCCGTCGTGCCCGGTGCACGCGTATCCGCGCGGACCGTCACGCGATCGCAAGACTGGCGGGCCCGGGGCCCGCCGCGGACCCCGGCCGGGCATGCTCGCCGGGTGTCGTGTCACATCGGTGGCCCCGGCGGTGCTCCCCGGGTGTGGACCTGGTGCAGCACGAGCGGTGGCCGGCGGCCGCGGTCGCCGTCGCGGCCCCGCGGACGCGGGTGAGGGAGCGGACCGGCGGCATCCGGCCGGACCTGGAGCAGGTGTTCCGCAGCGACTACCCCCGCGTCGTCGGGGTCGCCGCGCGGGTGCTCGGGTCCCGGGAGCAGGCCGAGGACGTCGCCCAGGAGGTCTTCCTCGCCTTCGGCCGCTCCTCGGTCCCCGCGGGCGAGGCCGGCGGCTGGCTGACGGTGGCCGCCGCGCACACCGCGCTCAACCTGCTGCGCTCGGGCCGCCGCCGCAGCGCCCGCGAGGACGCCGTCGGCCGGCAGCAGCCGCAGGAGGCGCCCGACGTCGCCGACGCCGTCGTCTCCGGCGAGGAGCGGAGCCGGGTGCGGGCCGCCCTCGCGCGGCTGCCCCGCCGGCAGGCGGTGGCCCTGGTGCTGCGCCACAGCGGCCTGAGCTACGACGAGGTGGCCGCCGCCCTCGATCTGTCTGTCGGCAGCGTCGGCACGACCGTGCGACGCGCCGAGGCCCGTCTCAAGGAGGAGCTGGACCGCGATGCGTCATCCCACTGAGGGGGTCCTGCGCCGGCTGGTCGACGAGCCGCTGGGCGTCGCCGACGCCGACCGCGCCCACGTCGCCGGCTGCGCCACCTGCCTGGCCGGCCTGGAGGCCGCCCGCGCCGACACCCGCGCCGTCGCCGCGGCCCTGGGGGCCGGGGCCTCCCGGGATGTCGACGTCGACGCCGGCTGGGCCCGCCTGTCGGCCGCCGCGCCCGCCCGCCGCGCACCTGCCCCGGCCCGCCGCCGCTGGGCTCCCGCGCTGCGCCGCCCGGCGGTGGCCGCCCTCGGCGCCGTCGTCGTCCTCTCCGGCGCGGGCGTGGCCGCGGCCAACGACTGGCTGCCGATGTTCCGGACGGAGCAGATCGAGCCGATCGCCCTGCAGGAGCGGGACCTGGTCGCGCTGCCGGACCTGTCGGCGTTCGGCGACCTCGAGGTCACCGGCGACGTCGAGCCGGTGGAGGTGCCCGACGCGGCGACCGCGCGGGAGCGCACCGGCCTGCCCGTGCCGCAGGTCGCCGACCTGCCGACCGGCGTGAGCGGCGAACCGTCCTACCTGGTGGTCGAGCCGGTGAGCGCGGTGTTCACCTTCTCGGCCGAGCAGGCGGCGCGGACGGCCGCCGAGTCCGGTGCGGAGCTGCCCGTGCCGCCGCCGGGCCTGGACGGCGGCCGGGTGCTGCTGGAGGCCGGCCCGGCCGTCGCGGCGGTCTGGACCCAGCGCTCGGGTCTGCCCGTCCTGGCCGTCGGCCGGGCCGTGGCCCCCACCGCCTCCTCCGACGGCGTGCCCTTCGAGACGGTGCGCGACTACCTGCTGTCCCTGCCGGGCCTGCCCGCGGACGTCGCCGAGCAGCTGCGGACCTTCTCCGCCGACGCGACCACGCTGCCGCTGCCCGTGCCGGCCCGCATGGTGACCACCTCCGAGGCCGAGGTCGACGGCGTGGAGGCCACCGTGCTCGAGTCCCGGGACGGCACCATGGCCGGCGTGGTCTGGGTCTCCGACGGCATCGTCACCGGGGTGGCCGGGGCGGTGAGCACCGACGAGGTGCTCGCCGTCGCCCGGGCGCTGGGCTGACGACGCCGGTGGAGGACACCCGGACCGCCGCCGAGTTCCTCGCGCAGCTGCCGCAGTCCCCGGCGGTCTGGTGCTCCGGCCTGCGCAAGCGCTACCGGCGCCGGGCGGCGGTCGACGGCGTCTCCTTCACCGTGGGCCGCGGCGAGGTGGTCGGCCTGCTCGGCCCCAACGGGGCCGGCAAGACCAGCGTCATCAAGATGCTGCTGGGCCTGGTGCGACCCGACGCCGGCGAGGTGATGCTGCTCGGCCGGCCCGGCCGGGACGCGCGCTCCCGCGAGCGGGTCGGTTACCTGCCCGAGCTCTTCCGCTACCAGCCCTGGCTCACCGCCGCGGAGGTGCTCGCGCTGCACACCCGGCTGGCGGGCGTGCCGATGAGCGAGGCCGAGGGGCGGGAGCGGCTGGACGCCGTCGGCCTCGACGGGCGCGCCGCCGACCGCGTCGGGGGCTTCTCCAAGGGCATGCAGCAGCGGCTGGGCCTCGCGGTCGCGCTGGTCGGCCGGCCCGAGCTCGTCGTCCTCGACGAGCCGACCAGCGCGCTGGACCCGATCGGCCGGGTCGACGTCCGCGACCTCGTGCTGTCGCTCAAGGCGCAGGGTGTGGCGGTGCTGCTGAACTCGCACTTGATCGGCGAGGTGGAGCGGGTGTGCGACCGGGTGGTGATCCTCGACCACGGGCAGGTGCGGGCGGCCGGGACGCTGGCCGAGCTGCTCGGCCGGCGGGAGGTGCGGCTGCACCTGGGCGGCGTCGACGGCCGCGCCGAGGCGCGGCTGCGCGCGGCGGGCGAGGTCAGCGCCTCGGGGGACCGGTTCACCGTCGTCCTCCCGGACGGCGACGACGGCGCGGCGGTGCCGGCGCTCGTCGCCGACCTCGTCGCCCTGGGGGTCGCGGTGCACGCCGTGGAACCGGCGCGGATCAGCCTGGAGGAGCGGCTGCTGGGGATCCTGCGGGCCGGGCACGGGGACGGCGCCCGGTGACGGCGGTGCTCACGGTGGCGCGGCTGACCGTGCGCGAGGCCGCCCGCCGCCGGGTGCTGTGGGCGCTGGCCGTGCTCACCCTCGCCCTGCTCGCGCTCAGCGGCTGGGGGTTCTCCCGGCTGACCGGGCTGGACACCGGGTTCGGCGACCTCACCTCCGGGCAGGCCCGGCTGGTCGCCTCGCAGCTGCTCAACCTGGTGATGTTCGGGCTCAGCCTCGTCGCCGCGCTGGGGACCGCCTTCCTCGCCGGTCCGACGGTCGCCGGCGAGATCGAGTCGGGGATGGCCCTGTCGGTGCTGGCCCGGCCGCTGCGGCGCTCGGCGGTCCTGCTGGGCAAGTGGCTGGGACTGGTGACCGTCGGCTGCGGCTACGTGGTGGTGGCCGGGCTGGCGCAGTTCCTCGTCGTCCGCTGGACGGTCGGCTACTGGCCGCCGGAGCCGGCGATCGGCCTCGCGCTGCTCGCCGCGCAGACGGTCACCCTGCTCACCCTCGGGCTGCTGCTCTCGAGCGTCATCTCGCCCATGGCCTCCGGCGTGGTGGCGGTCGGGCTGTTCGGCGCCACGTGGGTCGCCGGGATCGTCGGCAACGTGGGGCAGGTGCTCGGCAACGAGGGCGTCGAGCGGGTCGGCACCGTGTCGCGGGCTCTGCTGCCCACCGACGGTCTGTGGCGCGGGGCCATGCACGCGTTCCAGGACCCGTCCGCGCTGCTCACGCTGGGGCCCGAGGGGGCCGGCTTCCCGTTCCTCGGCGAGGCCCCGCTCAGCACCGGCTACCTGCTCTGGGTGCTGGCGTGGGTCACCGGGGTCTGGGCCCTGACCGCGGTGGTGCTCGACCGCCGCGACGTCTGAGCTACGGAGTCGCGGACCGGTCCGACGCCCGCCGGGCGGGGGGCCGCCAGCCGGTGGTGTCGCGCCGCGGCGGGAGTCCGGCCGGCATCGGGTCGGGCTCGGGCAGCAGCTCGCCGCGGCCCGGGGCCAGCTCGGCCGGGTCGAGGGTGATGGACCGGAACCGTCCCTCGACCAGGGCCGGGGCCAGCGCCGGCTGCACCTCGCGCACGTGGTCGCCCGCCGTCGCGACGACGAAGTCGCACGGCGTGCTGGCCGGCGACCCCAGGTAGGGGCGGGACGTGGCGCCCGCCATCGGGAACCACGGCAGCCCCATCGCCTGCACCAGCTGCAGCACGCCGTCGTCGAGGATCGTCACCATGCCCTCGGCGCCGCAGTCGCGGGCGTACCGCCAGATCCCGTGGCACAGCGCGAGGCTGACCTCGGCGCCGGCGCTGCCGGCGCGGTAGCGCGGGTCCACGGCCAGCGTCGCGACGTCCCAGGTCTCGCGGCCGGCGAGGCCACGGGCGGCCAGCGCGCCGGGCGCGTCGAGGTGCCAGGGCTCCCCGGCCATGTCGGCCAGCGACTTCAGCCGGCCGGTCTCGTCGGGGAGGATCAGGCGCGCGGTGCCCAGGGCCGCCCCGTCGGCGTCGTCGATCACCGCGACGAAGCGCGACCGGCCCTCGTAGGGCCCGTACTCGGCCTCCATGACCTCCGGCGTGTTGCCGAAGGCCTGGAGGAAGACCTGCGCCTCGACCCGGCGGGCGGCGTCCCGCTCGGCCGGAGTGTGGGCGACGAGCAGCCGCAGCGCCATGTCAGAAGGACTTCGCGACGAGCGGGGCGGCGGAGAACCAGTCCCGCGTGAAGGCGACGGCGGTGTCGACGTCGAACGCCTTGCACGTGTACAGGTCGACCGAGAAGAACAGCCGCGGCTGCTCCCAGGCGTAGAAGTGGGCGCCCGAGGTCTCCCAGTGGATCCAGCCGGCCCAGCCGTAGAGGTCGGAGCGGTGCGTCACCGGCTCGATGAGCTGGACCATCCCGACCTCGCGGGACAGTGCCGACAGGTACCGCCGGATCTGCCCGTCGTCGACCGGCCGGGCGGGGACGCCCTCGATGACCAGCCGCTGCCGGAGGATCTCCGGGGCGAGGTCGCGCCAGTCCTCCGCCGCCGTCGCGAGGGGGCGGTCGGCGCTGCGCAGCAGGCGGTGGCGGACGAGCTCACTGGCGGGGGAGGACGAGGTCACCCGATCATGGTGACCGGATCGCTACCCAGCGCGCTTGATCACCTACGGCGTGTCGCCGAGGGGAACGAGGGCGTCCGGAATGCCGTCAGTTCTGGCCGACACCGGAACTGAGCTCGGGGACCAGGGTCGCGCTCGGCAGGCCGGTGTCGGATGCCGCGAGCCAGACGAGGAAGTCGTCCACCGGCATCGGCCGGGCGATGGCGTACCCCTGGGCGACGTCGCAGCCCAGCCGGGCGAGCGTCGCGCTGGTCGCGAGCGTCTCCACGCCCTCGGCCACCAGGCTCAGGCCCAGCGCGTGGACCAGCGCCACGGTGTGCTCCACGATCGCGGCCGCGCGAGGGTCGCGATCGACGTCCGCGGTCAGCGAGCGGTCCAGCTTGAGCTCGTCGGCGGGCAGGTGCCGCAGGTAGGCCAGCGAGCTGTAGCCGGTGCCGTAGTCGTCGATCGAGGTCCGGACGCCGAGCCGGCGCAGGTCCCCCAGGACGGTCCGGCCGCGCTCGGGATCGGCCATGAGGTTGTCCTCGACGAGCTCCAGGGTCAGCGCCGCGGTGGGCAACCCGTGCCGGGCCAGGGCGGCGGCGACCTTCTCGGGCAGGTCGAGGTCGGTGACGTTGGCGGCCGAGAGGTTCACCGAGACCGGCACCCGGCGGTCGGCCCACCAGCGCGCGGTCGCCGCCAGCGCCAGCTCGAGCACCCGGTCGGTGAGCGGCCGCAGGAGGCCGGCCTGCTCCGCGGCAGGGAGCAGGTGTGCGGGGGAGAGCAGCCCCCGGGCGGGGTGGTTCCACCGCACCAGGGCCTCGGCGCCGACGACGCTGCCGTCGCGCAGGTCCAGCTGCGGCTGCAGGAAGACGACCAGCTGGTCGTCCACCTCGAGGGCGGTCCGCAGCTCCTCCATGGTGCGCAGCCGGTCGCTGCCCGCCGTGCCGGTGACGGGGTCGGGGACGTAGACGTGCACGCCCTCGCGGGCGCTCTTGGCGCTGTACATGGCCACGTCGGCGCAGTGCAGCAGCTCCTGCACGGTCGTCGCCGGGGCCGGGGTCGTCGAGACGCCGATGCTGACCCCGACGTGCAGCCGGACGCCGGTCACGGTGAAGGGTTCCAGCAGCAGCGCGCGCAGCCGCTCGGCGAGGACCTGCGCGGTCTGCACGCCGGTGTCCGGCAGCACGATGCCGAACTCGTCACCGCCGAGCCGGGCGAGCACGTCGTCGCGGCGCAGCGCGCCGCGCAGCCGGGGGCCGATGAGCCGCAGCAACTCGTCGCCGGCGGAGTGCCCGAGGCTGTCGTTGACCTCCTTGAAGCCGTCCAGGTCCAGCAGCAGGAACGCCGCGGGCCGCTCGACGGTGGCCGTGGCGACCACCTGCTGGGCGCGCTGGAGCAGCGCCCGGCGGTTGGCCAGGCCGGTCAGCTCGTCGGTCCGCGCCTCGCGCTGCACCTGGTTGAAGCCGCGCACCTCGTGGAAGGTGACGCCGATGCGGGCCAGGCCGGCCAGCACGCAGCCGATCGCCAGCCAGGCCGAGACCGGCGGCATGGGGTGTGTCCAGCCGGTGCCCAGGACGACGAGGCTGGCGACGATGCAGGCCAGCGGCAGGGCCAGCAGCCGCCACCCGAGGCGGGAGCTGCGCGGCCCGGGCACCGGGACCGGCCGCTCCGTGGCGCCTGCGGCGGCCGCCGCGGCGAGGACCACGCAGACCAGCCAGCCGAGCTCGAGCGGGCCGCCGTCGACGTAGGCGTCGTGCATCTTCAGCGCGAAGAGGACGATGTCCGAGGCGCAGATGAAGAACAGCCCCACGGCGAGCAGGGCCAGGGTGCGGTCCAGGCGCACGCCGAGGATCGAGCCCACCGCGACGAGCACGCCGATGAGCAGCACCGTCGTCGCGGGCGGGAACAGGTCCGCCGCGGCGACCGTGGGCTCGCCCGGTGCGGGGTAGAGGTAGGGGCCGAGCACGAACGCGACCCCAGCCGCCAGGCTGCCGAGGCCGCCGATGAGCCCGTCGAGCCACATGCTCGGGTGGAACCGGTGCACCCGCGTGCGGATGAGCACGAAGATCGGCACGTACATGCTGATGTAGGCGGCGAAGGAGACGGCCACCGCCGGCGTCGACACCGGACCGTTGCCCTCGAGCCCGGACGACAGCACGCGCAGCGCGTTGCCGATGCCGCCCAGGGCCAGCGCGGTCGCCAGCCCCCACCACGCCCACCGCTCGGAGGGCACGCGGCGCGCGGCCGCGACGCAGGCCGCGGCCGCGGCGAGGTAGGGCAGGTTGTAGAGGACGACGTCGAAGGTGCGGTCCCACGCCGCGCCGGCGGGCCGCCACACGACCCCGACCGCGAAGAGCGCGGTCAGGCCGATGGTCAGGTACAGCAGGCGCACGGGTCGCCGCGGCGCGGGGACCCTCGGTCGCTGCCTCAACATGGAGAGGTCATCGGCGCCGGGGGGCCGGACCTGCAACGGAGCCGCTCCACCCTCACCCCGAGGGGTGAGCCGCGGCTCGCGATCGGCCACCCCTCTCCCATCGGCGCGAGGAACGGTGCGCTGGACCCCCCGTCACCCGATCGAGCGCGTGCCGGTCGGGGGCGGCGGTCGCCGTCCGGGCGGTGGCAGGGTCCCCGGGCTCTCGTGACGGACGTCGGAGGAGGCCAGCGGAGGTCCCCCAGGGAGCCCGGTGGACCGATGCCTCGGCGGGGGAATCAGCACCTGGACCCGGCTCCGATCGCCCTAGCCTCACCGCATGACCCGTTACAGGTTCCTCGACGCGATGGGTGAGGTCGTGGCCGAGCAGGAGTTCGCCGAGCACGCGCTCGCGCTGGCGTGGGCCGAGGACGAGGCGGACGAGGACGTCCAGCGTGTGGAGTACCTCGGGCCCGAGGGCGACTGGCGTTGGGCGGGGGCACTGGGAGGGTGATGCCGCGCCCGCGGTGACCGTGCCTCGGAGCCCGCTCGGAGTCGTCCGTCCTGGCGGATCGGGACGCGCGCCTCTGCCCCGCGGCCGGCTTGCCGCGGGGTGCAGGGGTGCAGTGGGTCAGACGCGCAGGGGTGGGTGGACGACGATCTGGGTGCCGTCGGGGCGGTAGGTGCGCCAGCGCCGGCCGGGTGGTGCGGTGTCGTCGCGTTCGACGCGGTAGCCGTGGTGGACCTTGGTGTGGTGGCGTTCGCACAGCAGCCCGGTGTTGTCCAGGGAGGTCTGGCCGCCGAGGGCCCAGTGGATGAGGTGGTGGACGTCGCAGAACCAGGCGGGGGCTTCGCAGCCGGCGAACACGCAGTGCCGGTCTCGGAGCTCGACGGCCTTGCGGATGTGCGCGGGCACGGTGCGCTGGGTGCGGCCGACGTCCAGGGGTAGCCCGTCGGGGTCCAGCACGATGCGGGTGACGGTGGCGTCGCAGGCGAGCCAGCGGGCGGCCGCGGCGGAGATCGTGGCGCCGGTTCCGGTGCGCGCCGCGCCAGGTGAGGGAGCCGGGTCGACCAGGTCGCTCAGCGGCAGGGTGGCGAGCAGGTGCGGCTTGACGGTGCGCAGCACCGGCAGCTCACCGGAGGCCAGGGCGTTGTCGGCCAGCTGGACCAGGGCGTCGGCGGTGCGCTGTGCGCGGTCGCGCAGGTCTCCGGCGCAGCGGGAGGCGGCCTGCACCGCTTCCAGGGCGGTGGCGAGTTTCTGCCCGCCGACGGGGTCCAGGGTGCCGCCGAGGGTCCAGTGCCCGTCGGGTTGCTGCACCAGGTGCGCCGACCGCTGTGGGGTGGGGTCGGGTTCGGGGCCGTCGGTGTCGAGCTTGGCCAGGTAGGTGCCGACCGCCGACTGCAGGTCGCGGTGGGTGCCACAGGTGGCCACCACGACCAGGGCGGTCTCGATCTCGGCCAGGTCGATGCCCTGGGCGTCGGCCAGGTCCCGGTTCACCGGGGTGGCGATCTCGGCGATCACCTCCACCTGGTCGGCGCCCAGCAGCCCGGCGGCGAAGGCTGCGGCGGTGGCGGGCAGGTGTTCCAGCGCCCGGCCGTGGCCGACCAGCTGCGACGCCCGGGATCCGGACAGCCGCACCACGCCGCGCAGCCAGGACTGCGCGGTCTTGGCGGCGTCGTGCTCGACCGCGCCGCGGACGTCGATCCGGCGCACCACCCGGGTCAGCTCGGCCTCCAGCCGGTTGGCCGCCGCGGACAGCTGGCGGGCGTGGTCCAGCAGCGCTCCGTCCGGGAGGCCGTCCAGGTCCAGGGCGGCCAGGGCGTCCAGTGCCGATTGCAGCTCGCCCACGACACCCTCCCGACCGGCTAGAACGTGTGTTCGATTCTAGCGCCCGGAACCGGGTCGACCAGGAGATTTCCCCAGGTCAGCGACCTGTCCACAGATGCTCGCCACCTCTTGACGCGGAGATCGGAGCAGGCCCGGAGACCAGCGCGCGAGGACGCCCGCCAGGTCCGGCGGCGGTTCCCCCGACCGCGGTCACGCGGGGGCGCGCTGGGGAGCGGCGGCGACCGGGACCGCGACGGGCTGCGAGGGATCCGCCCGCCGGGCGCGCGGCCGCAGCTGCACCAGTACGACCGAGGTCAGGACCAGCAGCCCACCGGCCAGCTGGACCGGGGTGAGGAACTCCCCGAGCGCGAGCGCGGCCAGCGCCGTGGTCACCACCGGCTCGGCCGTGGAGAGGGTCGCGGCGGTCGACGGCCCGGTGCGGCGCAGGCCGGCGAAGAACGCCAGCATGGCCACGACGGTCGACACCACGGCGATGCAGCCGATCCACAGCCACCCGGCCGCGGGGAGCGCCAGGTCGGCGCCGCCGGTGAGCGCGTTCCGCAGCGCGAGGGTGGCCGCCGCTCCGGTCATGACCAGGGCGGACAGGACCACGGGCGGCACCCGGTGCACCGTCGTGTCGGCGACCAGGATGTAGACGGTGTAGGTGGCCGCGGCGCCGAAGGCCATGGCGACGCCGGCGGCGTCGAAGCGCAGCCCGCCCGCTCCGGCGAGCACCAGCAGCGTCCCGGCCGATGCGACCAGCACCGCCGCCGCCCGGGCCCGGGTGAGCCGGTCCCGGCCGAGGAGGACGGCGACCACCGTGACCAGTGCCGGGTAGACGTAGAAGACGAGCGCGACCAGCGAGGCGTCCACCCGCTCGAGGGCGGCGAAGTACAGGCCGGCCTGGGTGACGTAACCGACGGCGCCCAGCCCCAGGCCGACGACGACCACGCGGCGGGGGAGCGACCCGGCGCGCGGTCGGCCGGGCTCCCGGGGTGCCCGCGTGCCGGGCAGCAGGAGCAGGACCAGGCCCAGCAGCAGTGCCGCGAGGGAGAAGCGCAGCAGCAGCAGCGTGCCGAGCGGCACCCCCGCCGCGAAGGCGAGCTTGCCGAAGACAGCCATGGCGCCGAAGCAGGCGGCCGACACGAGACAGAGCGCAGGACCCACGCCGAGGAGCATCGAGGCCGCGACGGTTCAGGTCCAGTGACCATTCCTGGATCGGATACGTCAGCATCACTGCATGGACGTCCTGGACCTGCGCCGGCTCCGCCTGCTGCTGGAGCTGCGCGAGCGCGGAACCCTCGCCGCGGTGGCCGCGGCGCTGGCCTACACGCCCTCGGCGGTGTCCCAGCAGCTCGCCGTGCTGGAGCGGGAGGCCGGGGTGCGCCTGCTCGAGCGGGCCGGCCGGGGCGTCCGGCTGACCGACGCCGGCCGGTTGCTCGCCCGGCACGCCGACGTCCTGCTCTCGGCGGCCGACGCGGCTCGGGCGGACCTCGCGTCGCTGACCGGTGGGGTGCGGGGCACGGTGCGGGCGGGCGGCCTGCAGTCGGCGACCCGGCGGGTGCTCATCCCGGTGGTCGCGCGGCTGCGGGCCGAGCACCCGGAGGTCCGGGTCGAGGTCTCCGAGCTGGAGCTCGAGCAGGCGCTGCCGGAGCTGCGGCTGGGGGCCCTCGACGTGGTCGTCAGCGACGAGTACGACGGGCACCCGCGCCCCCGCCCGGGAGGGCTGCGCTTCGACGTGCTGCTCGAGGAGCCGCTGCGGCTGGTCCTGCCGGCCGGTCACGCGGCCGCGGAGGGCGGGGGTCCCGTCGCGCTGGCGGACCTGCGCGACGAGGTCTGGGTGGCCTCGGCCGCCGGCACCGGCCACCACGCGCTCGTCGTGGGCGCCTGCCGGTCGCTGGGCTCCTTCGACCCCGACGTCCGTCACCGCAGCAACGACGCCGACGTGCAGCTGGAGCTGGTCCGCAGCACGGGCGCCGTCGGGCTGCTGCCGGCGCTCACCCTGCCCGGGGCGGACCGGTCGCTCGCGGTCCGGGACGTCGCCGAGGCCGCCGTCCGCCGCCGGTTGGTCCTCGTCACCCGCGACAGCCCACCGGCCCCGCCGCTGGACGCCGTCCTCGCTGCGGTCGGGGAGCAGGCGCGCCGGCTGGCGGGCACGTGACGCACCCGGCGCTCAGCCGGGCAGGCCGATCAGCAGCACCGCGTTCAGGGTCAGGATCAGCGCGGTGACCACGACGGCGACCACGGTGGTGACGCGCCGGTTGACCAGCTCGCCCATCACGTCGCGGCGCCGGGTGAGCAGCAGCAGCGGCACCAGGGCGAAGGGGATGCCGAACGACAGCACCACCTGCGACACCACCAGCGCCCGGGTGGGCTCGACGCCGAGCGCCAGGACGGCCAGCGCGGGGAACATCGTCAGCGCCCGGCGGAGGAACAGCGGGATCCGGCGGCGGAGGAAGCCCTCCATGATCACCTGCCCGGCGTAGGTGCCGACGCTCGAGGAGGCGAAGCCCGAGACCAGGAGGGCCATCCCGAAGAGCAGCGCCGCGGGGCCGACGACGCCGAAGCCTTCGTAGGCGCCCTCCAGGACGTCAGCCCCCAGCGACGAGCCGGCGAACAGGGACGCCGCCACCAGCAGCATCGCCGCGTTGACCAGCCCGGCCAGCCCCATGGCCACCGTGACCTCGGTCCGCTGTTCGCGCAGGGCCTCCCGCCGCTGCGGCACGGTACGGGCGCTGGTGGTCTCGGTGACCAGGGCGGAGTGCAGGTAGATGGCGTGCGGCATGACCGTGGCGCCGAGGATGCCCGCGGCGAGCACGAGGCTGCCCAGGCCGTCGATCCGGGGGACCAGCCCGCGCGCGGCCTCGCCCCCGTCGACGTCACTGCTCACCAGCAGCAGCAGGAAGGCGACGACGATCATGCAGAAGTAGGTGGTGACCGCGTGGATGTAGCGCCGGTCGCCCGGTGCCTGGAGCGCGAGCAGCATGAAGGCCCAGGCCCCGGTGAGGAGCCCCCCGGTGAACAGGTCCATGCCGACGAGCAGGTGCAGCGCCACGGCGCCGCCGACGATCTCGGCCAGGTCGGTCGCCATGGCGACCACCTCGGCCTGGGCCCAGAGCCCGAGCACCACCGGTCGCCGGTACTGCTGCCGGCAGTTCTCCGGCAGCGACATCCCGGTCGCCAGCCCCAGCTTGGCCGACAGGCCCTGGACGAACATCGCCATCAGGTTGGCGAGCACGATCACCCACAGGAGCAGGTAGCCGTACTCGGCGCCGGCGGAGAAGTTGGTGGCGAAGTTCCCCGGGTCGACGTAGGCGATGGCCGCCACGAAGGCCGGACCGACGAGGAGCAGCCGGCGACGGCGTGGCGCGGCGACCACGCGCTCCCGATGCAGCACGACCGACCTCCCAGCGCGACCCGGGCCGCCATGGTGCTCGTCCGTCCCGGTACCCACCAGACCCCGAATCGGGGCGGTGGCCGGGACCGGGTCCCGGCGGGCTCGGGTCCCTCCGGAGGATGAGTCCGGTGCCCCGCCGTCGGGTCGCGGGACGTCAGGCACTTGTGCCGACCGCCCCTCAGGTGGCACAACCGTCGGACCGGTCCGGAACTCGGGCGCCGAGCACGCGCACCGGCCGGACCGGCCTCACGGGGAGGGTGCGCGATGCGATCGGGCCCCGGGCCGAGGACGGCCCGACCGCGCGCGGACGACGGCGTGCCGCCCTCGATCAGCCTCGTCGAGGGGGCGGGGGCGGCCGCACGTCGCCGGGACGGGCTGCCGCCGGTCGGGCGGGTCGCCGGACGCTTCGTCATGGCGAACCTCGTCGTCGTGACGCTGCTGTTCGGCGGCAGCGTCTGGGCGACCCGGCAGGCGGCCACGGACGAGGCGATCGCCGACGCCCGGCGCACCACGGAGCTGCTCGCGACGCTCGTGGTGGAGCCCACCCTGCAGAGCGGCCTCGCCGAGGGCGGCGCCGAGGCCGGCGCCGAGGCGGTCGCGGCGATGGACGCGGCCCTGCGCGGCAGGCTCGACGCCGCCTCCGTGGACCGGCTGCTCATCTGGCGCGGGGACGGGACCGTCGTCTACTCCGACGACGCCGGCCTGATCGGCGAGCGGCTGCCGCCGGGGGAGGCGCCACCGGTCCCCCGGGAGGGGACGACGCGTGCCGAGGTCGGCGACGTGAGCCGCCCGGAGCACCGGCTGGACGGCACCTCGGAGCAGGTGCTGGAGGTGTACCGGCAGGTCCGCGACCCGGCAGGTCGCGCCCTCGTCCTGGAGACCCGCACGTCCTACGGTGCGGCGACGGCCCGGCAGGCCGACATCTGGTGGCACTTCGCGCCCATCTCGCTGACCGTGCTGCTGGCGCTCCTGGCCCTCCAGCTGCCGCTGGCCAGCCGGATGCTGGCGAAGGTGCGGGCCGAGCAGCGCGAGCGGGAGGCGCTGCAGGCGCGGGCGCTGGAGTCCTCCGACGAGGAGCGGCGGCGCATCGCCGGCAGCCTGCACGACGGGATCGTGCAGGACGTCTCCGCCGCTGCCCTGCTGGTGGCCGGTGCCGCCGACCAGCTGCGCGACACCTCGGGCCGGCACTCGGCGCAGGACGTGGCAGGCGTCCTCGGGGAGGCGGCGACCGCGCTGCGCGGGTCCGCGGGGTCGCTGCGGTCCCTGCTGGTGGAGATCTACCCGCCTGACCTGCAGCGGGCCGGGCTCGCCTCGGCGCTGGCCGATCTCGCCGACCGGCTGCGCGCCCGGGGGATCGACGTGCAGGTCCGCGTCCCCGAGGAGCTGGAGCTGCCGCTGGACGCGGCCACGCTGCTGTTCCGGGTGGCCCAGGAGGTGCTGCAGAACGCGGCCAAGCACTCGGGCGCCGGACTGGTCGAGGTCACGGTGACCCGGCTCGCCGACCGCGTCGTCCTCGACGTCCGCGACGACGGGGCGGGCTTCGACCTGGAGGCGACCCTGCGCCGGCCCCACGACGGGCACCTCGGGCTGGACCTGCTCACCGACCTCGCGGCCGCCGGGGACGCCGGTCTGGACATCCGGACGGCGGCCGGCGCGGGCACGCACGTGCGGCTGGAGGTCCCGCTCTCGTCGGCCGGGTGAACGGCGCACCCCGCCGCGGGGCCGGCAGGTGCGCCGTCCCCCGGCGTGCCACCCTCAGATCCGTGACGCGCGTCGGCCTGGTGCTGGGTGCCGGTGGCGTGGTCGGGCAGGCCTACCACGCCGGGGTGCTGGCGCTGCTGGAGCACGACCTGGGCTTCGACGCCCGCCGGGCCGAGGTGGTGGTCGGGACCTCGGCCGGCGCCATCACCGGCACCCTGCTGCGGCTCGGGGTGTCGGCCGAGGACCTGGCCGCGTGGACGGTGAAGGCGCCGCTGTCGGGCGCGGGGGAGGCGACGCGGTCCATCGCGGAGACGGCCGCACCCGACCTGGCCCCGTTCCGCCCGCTGCACCTGCTGCGCCGCCCCCTGCGGGTGCCCAGCCGGCACATGGTCGCGCGGGCGGTGTCCCGGCCGCTGCAGTTCCGGCCCCTGGCGGCGGGCATGGCCCTCGTGGCGCCGGGACGCCACGACATCGTCGGCCAGCTGGCCGCCTTGCGCGAGCTCGAGCGGGCGCAATGGCCCGAGCCGGGGCTGTGGATCTGCGCCGTGCGCCGGCGGGACGGTCGCCGGGTGGTGTTCGGCCGGCCGGGGACGCCGGAGGCGCCCGTCCACCTCGCCGTCGCCGCGTCGTGCGCGGTGCCCGGCTACTTCGCCCCGGTGGAGATCGAGGGGCGCCTCTACCTGGACGGCGGTGTGCACTCCCCGACGAACGCGGCGATCCTGCGCGGGTCCGGCCTCGACCTGGTCGTCGTCGTCGCGCCGATGAGCGGCACGGTGGGCTGGGTGCCCGACCTCTACGCGGCGGCCCGCAGGCACACGTCGCGGATCCTGGCCCGGGAGGTCCGGGCGCTGCAGCGGGACGGGATCCGGACCGTGGTCTTCACCCCCGGCGCCGGCGAGCAGCGGGTGATGGGCAACGACATGATGTCCCGCGCCCGGCTCACGGAGATCATCCAGGAGTCGTTCCTGGCGACCGGCCGGCGCGTCGCCGACCCCGCGCTCGCCGGGGTCCTCCGGGCGGCCGGCGCCGGTCGGTGAGGGCGCTCCGGGCGCTCCGGGCGCCGCCCCACGCGGCCCCGCCGGCGCCGGGTGACGAGGAAGGGTCGGTCGACCGTCGACGCCGTCGGACGGTGCTGGCACGATGCGTCCCCGTACCGGTGGCGCGGTCGGTGAACGCCGTCGTGGACGCCGGGGCCCGCCCCTCGAGGAGGTGGTCGCGACGGGTCCCGTGCTGACCACCAAGCTGCACGTCCCCCGCCGGTTGCCTCCCGGTCTCCCGACAGGCGGCTCACGACGTCGCGGTTCCCCCGACCATGCGCTCCCGCACCCACTGCGCCGAGACCCGGGCGGTGTCCTCGACCGTCGGCTGGTCGGCGATGTCGACCTCGACGACGTACCAGCCCTCGAACTCGGCCAGCACGGCCAGCACGGCGTCGAAGTCGACGTCGCCACGGCCGGGCTCGGTCCACAGGTGACGACCGGTCAACGCGAGGTAGTCGGCCCCCGCGCCGTCGGACATCACCGAGGAGCGGAAGTCCTTCAGATGCACGGCCCCGACCCGGTTCAGATACCGGCGGATCATCTCGGCCGGGTCAGCTCCGGCCCAGGCGAGGTGCCCGGTGTCGGGTCCGAAGAGGAGGAGTGAGGGGTCCACTGCGTCCAGCACCGCCACGGTCTCGGCCGGGGTCTCCACCCACGTCCCGATGTGCTGGTGGAGGCAGGGGGTGACCCCCTCGGCGACCATCGCCTCGCAC
Source organism: Trujillonella humicola (assembly GCF_046233715.1). Taxonomy (NCBI): domain Bacteria; kingdom Bacillati; phylum Actinomycetota; class Actinomycetes; order Geodermatophilales; family Geodermatophilaceae; genus Trujillonella; species Trujillonella humicola. Next base: position 87,957 of record NZ_JBJNRJ010000004.1, read on the forward strand.
GCCGCGGCAAGGTTCTCGCACAGCCGTCCCAGCCTGGCCTCGTCCGCGCCGATCCCGACCGCGGGGGTGGCCAGGCGCTCCTGGGAAGCGAACTGGTCGGCGATGAAGATCCGGGTCAGCCCGAGCGCGGCATGCTGGGCCGCGACCCGCCGGGCCTCCTCCACCGTCTTCCCTTGCTCGGGCTCGGTGAACGGGGCCTGGAAGTAGCCCGGCGCCGGGGAGAGTCCGCTGTCGGCGAGCAGTCGGCCGTAGTCCGTGATGGACATGCCCTGCGGCGGCTCGACGTGCACCGCGTCGAAGCCCGCGGCCTTGATCCGCCGGTAGATCTCCGGCAGCGGCGGAGCCGAGTCCGGATCGAAGCCCCGCTCGCTGAGGTAATAAGGAAGGGGGTTGAACGCGACGTGCGGGCTTTCCGGCATCGGCACTCCATGGGGCGAGTACGGCCACGGTGGCCGGGGACGGAACACGATCGGCTGGACCGGCGCGAACTTATGTGCGTAGCATGCAATAGTCAAACGGAACCGCCTCATGCTGAAAAGCCGTTCCAGGGCGGGACCAGAAGGGGAATGCCATGGCGCTCGGACCGATGGATGGCCCCTTCTCGAACGATCACCTGGACACCCTCGTGACCGTGCTCGACCTCTTGCGCACGGGCGCCGCGCGGACCCGCCCGGAACTCGGCCGGATCTCGGGCCTGGGACGCGCAGTCGTCACGCAGCGGATCGGGGAGCTGCTGGAGTCCGGGCTGGTCGTCGACGGCGCACTCGCCCCCTCGACCGGTGGCCGAGCGCCGAGAGAACTCCGATTCCGGGCGGATGCCGGGCACGTGCTCGTCGCAGCGCTCGGCGCCACGAGCGTCGGCGTCGGCGTGGCCGACCTCGCCGGCGGCCTGCTCACCCACCGCGTCGAACCGGGGGACATCTCGCTGGGCCCCGAGACGGTGTTGGCCCACGTGGAAGACCTCTTCGACCAACTGCTCGCCGGGCGCCCGGACGACGCGCCGCCGGTCTGGGGCGTCGGCATCGGCGTACCGGGTCCCGTCGAGTTCTCGACCGGACGAACCGTCTCCCCCCCGATCATGCCCGGCTGGGACGGCTATCCGGTGCGCGGCCGGCTCTCGGCGCGGTACGGCGCCCCGACCTGGGTCGACAACGACGTCAACCTCATGGCCCTCGGGGAGCTGTACGGCGGTCTGGCCCGGGGCGAGCGCGACGTCGTGTACGTCAAGGTCGGCAGCGGCATCGGCGCGGGCCTGATCAGCGCCGGGCGGTTGCACCGTGGCGCTCAGGGCTCGGCCGGTGACGTCGGCCACGTCGAGGTCATCGAGGACTCCTCGGTCGTCTGCCGCTGCGGCAACACCGGCTGCCTGGAAGCGGTCGCCGGAGGTGTGGCCCTGGCACGACAGGCCACCGCGGCAGCCGCTGACGGCAGCAGCAGGTTCCTCGCAGAGCGTGCACAGCACGGACGGGGGCTGAATGCGGAGGACGTCGCAGAAGCCGCCCAGCACGGCGACCCCCTGGCGGTCGAGATGCTCAGCCGCGCCGGCCGGCGCATCGGCGGGACCCTGGCAACGGTGGTGAACCTCTACAACCCGTCACTGATCGTCGTGGGGGGTGGCGTCGTGAACGCCGGCGACCTGTTCTTCGCGGCGATCCGGAACGCGACCTTCAGCCGGTCACTTCCGCTGGCCACCCGCGACCTGCGGATCGTCCGCTCGCCCGACGGCGACGAGGCCGGCCTGCGAGGCGCCGCCTTCGTCGTCCTCGACGAGCTCTTCTCCCGGAACCTGCTCCCGCGGTGGATCCACGCGGGCTCGCCGGCGGGCCAGCCGTGGCTGCCTGCCGTCGCCGCCTGAGGCGCCACCCGGCAACGGGGTCGACGGCCCTACGCCCGGTGGCCGCTGAGGTGCCGGCCGCCCACAGGCGGTGCGCCGGGCACTCTCACCAATAGAGCTCGTCGCGCTCCAGACGCGAGGCCACGCGCACCGCTCGCGATGCTGCATCCCGCGCAGCGGCATCGGCGGCGCCGGCACGACCCGCCAGGCGACTCAACTGCAGCGTCAGCACGCGGCGCCGCATCTGCCGGGCGCGCTCGGTGGCCGCCACCAGCGGGGCATGGCTCGCAAGCATGGGGACTCTCTTCGTGACCGGATCGGGCCGGCTCACCGGCGGCCGCGGCGACGGCTCCGGTGGGGCGCGGCGCCCGGGAGCTTCCGCTCCCGGGCGCCGCGGTGACGGAACTCAGGCAGTTTTGGGTACCAGGAGCGTGGCGATCCGGTCCGCGACGGCACCGACCACCACCGGCGCATTCACGTCGTTCTCGACGTGCGCGAACCGGAAGAGGTGCTGCATGTCCTTGCCCCACGACTCGTACTGCGCCTGGTCCACCTTCAGCGGCATCATCCCGACCTCGGCCTCGCTGAAGCGGTACCAGCTGCGGCTGTAGGCGACCGCCATCATCGGACGCATGTCCGGCGTCCGGTTCGGCGTGCCCCGGTGCCACATCCGGGCGTCCCGGATGATGACGCTGCCCGCCGGGGCGATCACCTGCTGGGCTTCGCGCAGCTGCGAGCCGGCGGCCGCGTCACTCCAGTCGAGGTGGTGCGTCCCGTACGGGAAGATCTCCAGCGGCCCGTTCTCCGGCGTGAAGTCGACGAGCAGGATGTTCAGGACGAGGTTGAAGGCCGGCAGCGCGGTGTCGAGGCCGGGGAAGAGCGCGATGCCGTCGGAGTGCGCGATCTGGTACTCGGAGCCTTCGAGCGGCGTGTCGGCCGCCATGAAGCTCACGGCCAGGTCCTCGCCCAGCACCTTCTTCAGCAGCGGGTAGAGGAGCTCGTTGGTCTGGATGTCGGGCGCGACGAACGGCGGCCGCACCGGCAGCTGGATGTTGTAGCGGTTCTTGCCGCGGTTGTCCGGCGTCTTCGCCCGATGGTCCTCGAGGAGCCCGGCGAAGTCGTCCGTCATCTCCTGCATGCGGGCGCGGTCGAACACCTCCTCGAGGAGGAAGTAGCCGTCCGTGCGCAGCGCGAGCAGCAGCTGCTCCTGGAAGTCGGGCTGCCCGGCCCGCTCGGTCCACTCGGCCTTGGTCAGGCGCATCGCTTTCTCCTTCGGATTGACGGTGTGGGTAGGGGAGTGACGGTGTGCCGCATTTCTGTTGTGAAACTACAAGGATGGCGCCGACGGCCGGAGGATGACGATCCCCCGGGAAGAAGCCCGCAGCCGGTCGGAGCGCCACACATGAGTCTTGACGCTCATGTTGACGGCCTGAATTCGGACAACTCCTCCCGGACGGCGGCGTTGCCAGTGTGGCAAATCTGTAGTCGGACTACAAGGACTGTCATGTGGGCGGCCCGCGGGCGGCTAGGCTGTCCGGCGAATGTCCCCCCGGCGCGCGACGCGATCGACGGTCGCGGCGAACGGACGGCCGCCGGCCGCTGGAGCGAGAGGATGGCCGGATGAGCGTTGAGTCCGTGGAGGCCGGTGCGGCGGCCTCGCCGCCGCCGGGCGGCACCGCGAACCTCCTGGACCGGATCAGCGACCGCCTGCCGGAACTGCGCAGGTCTGAGCAGAAGGTGGCTGCCGCCGTGCTCGCGGATCCGGCGCGGGTCGTCCGCGAAGGCCTCGCAGATCTCGCTCGCCGGGCGGGGGTGAGCGAACCTACCGTCGTGCGGTTCGCCAGGGCACTGGGCTTCGGGGGTTTCCAGGACTTCAAGATCCAGGCAGCGCAGAGCGTCGCGCTCGGCATCCCGGTGACCCAGTCGAGCATCGACGAGGGCGACGACGTCGCCACGACCGTCGAGAAGATCTTCAACTACTCGGTGACCAGCCTCGCCCACGCCCGCAGCAGGCTGGACACCGCCCGCGTCCAAGCGGCCGCGGCGCTGATGAGCGGCGCGCGGGAGATCATCTTCATCGGCTCGGGGGCGTCCAGCATCGTCGCCGGGGACGCCGTGCAGAAGGCGGCGTTGTTCGGCGTCCCGTGCAGCGCGCCGGTCGACCCGCAGATGCAGTTCCTGGCCGTCGCGCTCGCCACTCCGGAGACCGTGCTGGTCGCCATCTCCAACACCGGCCGGACAGCCGCCGTCGTCGACGCGGCCCGGAGCGCCCGCGCCCGCGGGGTCGCCACGATCGCGATCACCGGCGAGCTGGGGCCGCTCTCGGAGGTCGTCGACGTCCCGATCCTCGTCGAGACGTTCGAGAACACCGACTTCTACACCCCCACGACCTCGCGCCTGGCGCACCTCACGGTCATCGACGTCCTGGCCACGGTGGTCGCGATGAACCGACCGGACGGGGAGAAGACCCTCATCCGGGAGGCCAAGGCACGACTGGCCGTCGCGCGCAGCGTGCCGTCGCTCGCCGCCGGGGAGGGGGGCGACGCGCGTGGGGGACGGGACCGGAGCACTCACGACCCCTCCGCCACCACCTCGCCGGTCGCCGACGAGTCGGTAATCGGGTAGGCGACGTACGCGAGTGACCGCGAGTCGGGCGACCAGCTCGGCACGTTGATCGTGCCCTGTCCCCCATCCAGGGCGACGAGGTCGGTGCGCCGGCCCGTGGTGAGGTCGATGAGGCGCAGTTCGACCGGCAGGTCGGCGGGATGTCCGACCGTTCCCGGCGGATAGCTGAGATAGGCCAGCCACCGACCGTCCGGTGAGGGGTGCGGGAACCAGTTCACCCGGTCGTCGTCGGTGAGCTGCTGCACCGTCCCGTCGGTCAGGTGATGGCGGAACAGCTGGGCGTGCCCCTCGCGGGTGGAGGCCACCTCGGAGTTGAAGTAGACCGAGAGGCCGTCCGGGGCGAAGTCCGGCCCGTCGGCCGGCGAGTAGCCGTCGCCCAGCAGGCGGTCCTGCCCCTCATCCAGGTCCAGCAACCAGATGGCGCGGGTACCCCACTCGTCCCCGCCGAGCATCTCGGTGCCGACGTAGGCCAGAGTGCGCCCGTCCGGTGTGATGCCGTGCAGGAAGTGCCGGAACAACCGCGACGGGTCCTTCTCCTGGGTCACCCGCTCGACCGGGCCGCCCTCCCACGGCGCCCGGTAGACGTGCCAGTCGTTCGCGGACATGTAGTGCCACCGGCCGTCCGGTGAGATGAGGTGGTCGTTGTTCAGCTCGGGCAGGCCGGTCATCGGGATGAGCTCGAGCCCTGCCGGCTCGGCGGTGTCGACGCGGTAGAGCAGGCCATCGGCGTTGACGACGATCCACCGGCCGTCCGGGTGCCAGTTCGGGGACTCGAACAACTGGTCGGTCGACGTCATGACGGCCCGCGAGCGCTGGCTCTCGATGTCGAGCACGTGCAGCTGGGCGCGCTGTCCGGGCCGTAGCTTCCGTGCGTACCGGACGTGCTCGGTCTCCGGCGGCGTCTGCATGTCGCTCTCCCTCATTCGTCGTCAGCCGCACCGTCGAGCGGGCGGATCCGTATGTGCCGCCATCGGCAGGTCGCGGCGGGACCCCACCGCTCCGGGCCCAATCGGGGCACCAGCGCCGGATCGATCCCCGAAGGCACGTACTGATCGTTGTCGTGGACCTCGAGGCCGATCCGGCCGGCCGGACCGAGGAGCCCTTCGACGCCGGCGGGGTCGTAGACGGACGCCAGCAGTGTCGGCGTGTCGAGTTCCGCGACGAACAGATCGTTGATCCACACCTGGATCAGCGGGTGACGGCCGGTGCACCGGACCCGGAATTGGTTCCAGTCCCCCCAGCGCCACGCGGCGAGGAACTCCTCGGCAGATGCTGCATGGGACAACAGCGACCGCTTCTGGTCGGTGACGGGTTCGACCGACGTCGCCGGGTCCTCGACCCGCAGGCCGACCGGTCGCCCGGCTGCGTCGCGCTCGACGTCGACGGCGAAGGCGAGCGCGTGGAAGCCGCCGATCCCGTTGCCGTAGAACCCACCGATGCCGCCGGACCTCCGGTGGTCCAGGAGGACCTGGTAGGCCTGCGCGCCGGAGTCACTGGCGCGGAGGTAGATGCCGGTGTCGGCCGGCCAGTCGGGACGCGCCTCGAGTTCGAGCTCGAAATCACCGAAGACGTCGTCGGTGAGCAGGTAGCCGCCGTAGCCAGAGCCCGGTGGCTCCTGCCGGCCGACGAGGGCGCCGTCGACGACCTCCCAGGTGGCCGGTGAGGCGGCGGCCGCCGTGCGGTGGGCACGGTCGTGCTCCTCGTCGGGCATCGGCCGGCCCGGGCCGAGACCGGAGAACTGGCGCGGCACCGCGTGCCAGCCGCGCAGGCTCTCGCCGTCGAACAGGTCGGCGAAGCCCTGCTTCTCGACGGCCGGGCCGACCATGCCGTCAGTCCTGAGCCGCCGCGAGAGCGACCTCGTTCACGTACTCCTCCATCCGCCGGATGAGCCCGGCGTCGTTGAACGTGAAGATGATCAGCAGCGGGATGGACAGCACCTTGCCGGTCGCGAACCGAATCGTGGCGTCGAGGTGGGACACCACGCGGCGGCCGTCGGCCATGGCCTCGACGCGCACGTCGAGCTCGGTCCGTTCGCGGTCGATGAACTTCTGCGCGGTCCGCGCGACCAGTTCCTCCTTGCCGAAGATCTCGTGCTTCTCCTTCTCGGTGGAGAGGGGGAAGAGCACCTCGGCGTCGTCGGCCCACAGCGCGGACCACTCCTCGAGCTGCTTGCGTTGCTCCAGGTCGTAAAGACGTTCGATCGTGGTGACCAAGTCGTGACCGGCCGTGGTGGATGTGCTCACGAAGGCTCCTGCCGTGTAGGGAAAGAAGGGGTGGAACCGGGCGGACGGGACGGCATCTCGCCGGTCCCGCCCGCCCGGGGCACAGTGGGATCAGGGCACGGTGGGATCAGGGCACGGTGGGATCAGGCATCGCAGCTGTTCGAATAGATGTATCCGGCCATCTCGGGATCGTCGACGTTGTCCTGCGTGAGCAGCCCCATGGGGAGGTCCACCGGTTCGATCGGCTCGACCGGCCCGGTGTTCCCCTCTTCCAGGTAGTCGACGATCGCGGCCAGCTGCTGCCGTCCGATCTCTTCGGCCGGCTGCGCACCGAGCGCTAGGATGGTGCCCGCCCGGAGCGCCTCGACCTCGGCCGGCACCGCGTCGAACCCGATGATCTCGATGTCGTCGCGGCCCGACGACCGGATCGCCGCGGCGGCGCCCTCGCCCTCCGGGCCGGTGGAGGCGATGATCAGCTTGAGATCGGGATTCGCCAGGATCGCCGCGTTGACCGCCGTCTGGGTCCTGTTGGGGTCGAAGTCGGTGAACTGCACGGGCAGCACGGTGACCCCTTCCTCCTGTTCGAGGGCGTCGAGCAACGGCTCGTAGCGGTTGGCCACGATCGGCACCGCCGCCGAGCCGCCGACGGTGAACACGGATCCGCCACCGCTGAGCACCTCGGTCGCCATGTCGACGAGCTCCTGCGGCGGGGCCTGGTCGGCGAAGAGCCTGACGTAGGACGGCGGGGTCATGTCCAGCGCGCTGGCCACCGGCACGCCCTGACGCATCAACGTCTGCACCTGGCCGGCGAAAGGGTCGACGTTCGGCGCATTCAGCAGCAGGCCCTGCGGGTCGTCCAGCAGCGCGGCGTTGAAGTTGGTGTTGAGCCGGGTGGCGTCGGTGGTCTCACTGGCGTACCACTCGAAGTCCACGCCGCGCTCCTGGGCCTCCTTCGTCGCCCCGCAGGCCACGGTGTTCCAGAGCGCGTCCGAGGTGTTCGCGATCACGCCACGGATCACGAGTGTGCCGTCGGCCGCCGGCTGGCCTCCTCCTCCGCTCTCGTCCACGCCCCCACCACAAGCGGTGGTCGTCACCAGTGCGGCTGCCAGGACGAACGGCAACCCTCCACGCAGTCGGCCGCGGACAGCCCGGTTGCTCGTCATATTCCGTTCCCTCTCGTCGAGTGCGGTCGTGTGGTCTCACAGCGGTGCAGCGGTGCAGCGGTGCAGCGGTGCGCGGAGGGGGCGTCAGCCGGCGCCTCGCCGCTTGGTGTTCCAGCGGTCGAGGGCGACGGCGAAGATGAGGACGACGCCGACGGCCATCAACTGGTAGAAGGGCTGCACGCCGATGACGACGAGGCCCGCCTGCAGCAAGATGGCGAGGATCGCGCCCCAGATGATCCCCAGGACGTTGATCCGGCCACCCATGAGGGCGGTACCGCCGATGACCGCCGCGGTGATGGCGTTGAGCGCGTCGTTGTTGTGTCCGGCGATCGTGGTGGACCCGAAGTTCGCGAGGCTGAAGAACCCGGCGAGGCCGGCAAGGGCCCCGGCCAGCGCGACCAGCAGCAAGATGTGTTGCCGCACCCGGATGCCGGCCCGCTCGGCGGCGACCCGTGAGGAGCCGATCGACAGGGTCCGCACGCCGAACCGCAGGTAGCGGAGCGCCGCCCACAACGCTGCGGCGACCAGCAGCGCGACGACGGCCGGGAGTGGCACGCCGAGGAACGTGCGGAAGGAGAAGCGGTCCTGCAGCTCGATGGGTAGCTGGCTGATGTCCGCACCGTTGGTGAGCAGCAGGGTGATCCCCGTGCCGATACCCAGCGTTCCCAGCGTAGCGATGAACGAGTTGACGTCGAGGAACTCGATGATCAGTCCGTTCACCAGGCCGAACAGTGCCCCGACTGCCATGCAGGTCAGCAGGCCGAGGAGGCAGGCGAGCAGCACGTTGCCCGAGCGGCCGCCCCCCGCCGTGACCGGCCCGACCACGTCGCGGATCACCATCGCTCCGACCACCGACGAGAGCACCAGGTTGGAGCCGACCGACAGGTCGATGACACCGGCGGAGAGCAGCAGGCCCACGGCCAGCGCGAGCAGCAGCCCGGTGCTCACCGCCAGTGCGACGGAGCGGAAGTTCTGAGAGCTGAAGAAGACGTTGTCCCTCGACAGCAGGGTGAAGAGGGCGATCAGGGCGATGTTCAGCAGCAGCACCCAGGTCCCGCTGCCGCCCAGCCAGCGCACCACCGGGTGCTTCTGCTTGACGCCCCGCAGGTCGAGGTCGACCTCGTGCGCGGGAGCCGGGGCGTTGGTGGCGTCCGTGGCGGTCACGATGCCTCCTTCTGGAAGCCCACCATGGTGGCCACGACCTCTGGGACGGTGAGATCGGCAGCGGGGGCGTCCAGGGCGGTATGGCCGCGCCACAGGATCACGACGCGGTCGGCCACCTTCAGCGCGCGCGGGAGATCGTGTGACACCACGAGCACGCCGAGTCCTCGCGCGGCGACGGTTCGGAAGAGGTCGCACACGATCTCGGACTGGCGGGCGCCGAGGGCCGCGGTCGGCTCGTCCATGAGGACAGCGGTCGAGGACCACATGACCGCCTTGGCGACGGCCACGGCCTGCTTCTGTCCGCCGGAGAGGTCGCTGATCGGCACGGTGAGCGACGGGAGCTTGATCGACAGATCGCGCAGCGCCTGGTCGGCGCGGGCCGCCATCTCCTTCCGTGAGAGCGCCCCGAGCAAGCGCCCGAGACCCGGTCGGAGCACCTCGTGACCCAGGAACATGTTGTCCATCACGGAAAGGTCGGGGGCCTGCGCCAGGTCCTGGTGGACGCAATCCACCCCGCGGGCCTGGGCGTCCCGCACCGAGTGCAGATGGACCTTCTCGTCGGCGATTTCGATGTGCCCCGAGTCCGGCTGCAGAATGCCGAGAAGCATCTTGAGCACCGTGGACTTCCCCGCTCCGTTGTCACCGAAGAGCGCCACCACCTCGCCGGAGTGCACGGTGACCGTGGCATCGGACAGCGCCTGTACGTGGCCGAAACGCTTCGCCAGATGGTGAGCGGCGATCGCCACAGCGGGCCGCTTGCCCGCGGGACGGGAGTCAGTCATCGCCTTGCCTCCTGGGCTGCTGTCGGCTGGGTTGACCCGGTCGGTCATCGGACGATCAAGGGCCGCAGGGTGCGGTGCGCGATCTCCAGGCCGGCCTGGACGCGCTCGGGCGTGCCGCCCCACACCGGGTCCTCGTGCTCGACTGACAGGACGCCGTTGAAGCCGCCTTCGTAGAGGGTGTCGACGACGGAGACCCAGTCGACCTGTCCCAGCCCGGGGACCCGGTAGCGCCACCAGCCGACATCCCAGGGGTCCGGACGGTCGACGGCACGGCCGGGCCAGCCGTACCGAGTCCGGCGCTCGGGGAACAGCTGGATGTCCTTGGCCTGGGCGTGTGCGACGCGATCGACATACGGGCGCAGCGCCGCGACGGGGTCGATGCCCATCCACAGCAGGTGCGACGGGTCGTAGTTGAGATAGAGGCCGAGCGAGAACATCCACTCCCACAGCTCCGGCGAGTAGGCCAGGTTGCCCGGGTACCCGTCGGGGTGCCAACCCTCCATGACGCAGTTCTCGATGACGAGCTTGACGCCCTTCTCGCCCGCGTGATCCACCAGCGGCTGGAAGACCTTCTCCGCGTCGGCCAGGTTCTCTGCCACGCTGCGGCCGGGGTGCCGGCCGACGAACGTTCCGACCGTCGGTACCCCGAGCAGCGCCGCGGCATCGATGCAGGCGTGGACGTGTTCGTGCACCGCCGCCCGCTCCTCCGGGTCCGGGTGGAGGTTGTTGTCGTAGAAGGCCAGCGACGACAGTGCGAGGTCGTGCTCCTGGAACAACGCCGTCACGGACTCGGCTTGGGCCGGCCCGAGGTCCTCCGCGGCGATGTGCGTGGCGGTGAACGGCCGGTCACCCAGCGCAGGCCAGGCCGCGACCTCGAGCGCGGCGTACCCCTGGGCTGCCGCGTACCGCGCGATGGACGCGAGGTCCCAGGAGGGCAGGCAGGCGGTCAGGAAACCAAGCTTCACGAGGGGACCTCCACCCAGGAACCGGATCCGGCGGACTCGAGCACGGCGTCGGTGATCACCGCGGCGCGCAGGCCGTCGGCGAAGGTCGGCAGCCCATCGACGTCCTCGCCGTCGATACGCGCGTACACATCGCGCACGAACGCAGTGAAGCTGTCCTGGTAGCCCTGCGGGTGACCGGCAGGCAGGACGTTGTAGCGGGCGGCCGAGGGATCGGAGTCCGGGGCGCCACGCATCACGACCTTGTTGAAGTCGCGTGCGCCCACCCACAGGGAGTCGGGCAGTTCCTGGTCGAACGACATCGACGACGCGTCGCCGTCGATCGAGAACCACAACCGGTTCTTGCGACCGTGCGTGACCTGGCTGATGACCAGCGTGCCGAGAGCCCCGCGGTCGGTCTCGAAGAGGACGCCGACGGCGTCCTCGGTCGCCACGGCCGTGGCTCCGGCCCGTCCGTTCCGGGTCGGGTGCACGGTGAGCATCCGCGCGGTCAGCCGCTGGATCCGGTGGCCGGTCGTGAACTCCACCAGGTCGCACCAGTGCACGCCGATGTCCGCGAAGGCCCGGCTCGCTCCGCCCAGTCGGGCGTCGACGCGCCAGTTGTCGTCCTCCGCGGAAGCGAGCCAGTCCTGCAGGTACGACCCGTGGACGAGCCGGATGTCGCCCGCCGCGCCACTGCGCACGCGCCCGCGGGCATCACGGACGGTCGGGTAGAAGCGGTAGACGAACGGCACGGCGTGCACCACTCCTGCGGCATCGGCCGCATCTCTGAGAACGCGCGCGTCGGCCTCGCTGGTCGCAAGCGGCTTCTCGCAGATGACGTGCTTCCCGGCCGCCAGGACCTGCTGCGCCATCGGCGCGTGCAGGTGGTTGGGGGTGCAGATGTGCACGACGTCGATCTCGTCCAGGGCCAGTAGGTCGTCCAGGCTCGTCAGAGCACGCTCGGCGCCGAACCGCAGCGCGCCGGCCTCGGCGGCGTCGAGCGACGTGTCGACGACGGCGGAGACCACGGCTCCCGTCGAGCGCACGGCCCGCGCGTGCACCTCGGCGATCATCCCGCTGCCCACCAGACCGGACCGCCGCTGGTCACCCACGGGGGGAAGTCCCGACCCATGGGATCAGCGCATGGGCGGGCGGTGGGGGCGCCGACTGCAGGAAGAGGACGTCGACCGTTCGGGGGTGCGACGAGCACGTGATGTGGAGCACAGCGCGAACTTATGTGTGCATACGACAGAAGTCAACGGATCTGCAGCCCTCAAAAGTTGACGGTCAACAGAAGGGGTCCCGAGCTGGCATGGCACGCTGCAGTTGCAGCGGGCGTCCGGATGGCGTGGGGGCAGACGGCGTCGATGCCCTCGTCCTTCGTGTCGACGGCGGCTTAAACCTGACGCCGCCGCGAGGCCCGTCAGCGGAGCGCTGTGCCCCCGTTGTGCCCCAGGGCGCCGTGACGACTCCGTCGGATCGCGCCACAAGCGGCTGACCTGCGACTGGTGGGTGCCCCCGGCAGGATTCGAACCTGCGACACACGGTTTAGGAAACCGATGCTCTATCCCCTGAGCTACGGGGGCTCGACGGCGGCCGTGCCGACGCGGGGGTACGGCGAGGAGGGTATCGGCCGCCGTCGGGCACGGAGCGGCGCGGGGGCGGCGGGGCGCACTACCGTCGGAGCATGACCGGGCTGCTGGCGGCGGTGGCGCTGGTGGTCGTGCTCGCCCTCGTGGTCGTGTGGGTCACCTGGCCCGAGCGGCGGCTGATGGCTCTGGAGGGACCCGACCGGCAGGCGCTGTCGTCCCGCGACCGCGCACGGATGGCCGATGCCGTGGCAGCGGCGCGCTGGGCGCCGGCCCACGACGAGGTCGACGGCCGGACGCGGGTGCTGCTGCGCCGGTCGTGCACCGGGCTGGACGGCCTGCCCCTCGTCCTCGAGGAACGGGTGTTCGGCGAGTTCCCGGCCGACGACCCGGCGTGGGAGGCCCGCTTCACCGAGACGATGGCCGGAGCCCGTTTCCGGTGCCGCTACCTCAACGACGAGGAGGGCCCGGCGTAGACCGGGTCCGCGCCCGCGGACGGGCGACGGCAGGATGGCGGTCATGGGACAGGTCGTGGCCACCGCCGAATCCGTCGTCCGCGCACCCGCCGAGCAGGTGCGTGCCGGGCTGGCCGACTACTCCGGCGTCCGCAGCCGGGTGCTGCCCGAGCAGTTCTCCGACTACCGGGTCGAGTCCGGCGGCCAGGGCGCGGGCACCCGTGTCGGCTGGCGGTTCGCCGCCACGTCCAAGCGGGTGCGCGAGCAGCTGATCGAGGTCTCCCAGCCCGACCCCGACACGCTGGTCGAGCGCGACACCCGCTCCTCGATGGTGACCACCTGGACGGTGCACCCGGCTGACGCCGGGAGCACCACCGTGCGGGTGCGGACGACGTGGGACGGCGCCGGCGGCATCGGCGGGTTCTTCGAGCGCACGTTCGCGCCGAAGGGCCTGCGCCGGGTGTACGTCGACCTGCTCGGCCGGCTCGAGCGGGAGCTGGGCACCTCCGCCTGACCCCTCGGGAGGTCAGGCGGCGCGGCCGGCGGTGCGACGAGAGGCGGGGCGCGGGGCGCGGCCGGCGGTCTGCCGCACCAGTTCGACGATCGTGCCCGGACGGTCGGACTGCGGCGCGTGCCCGGCGGCCAGCAGGGGCCGGAAGCGGGAGCCGGGCACCAGCGGCAGGTACCGGACCGTCTGCCCCGAGGCGATCCAGTCGGCCGAGCCCTGCACCAGCGTCACCGGGCAGTCGATCCGGTCCATGCCGCGCGGCACGTCGAGCATCAGCGCCCACAGCAGCGTCCGCCAGTAGTCGCGGGAGTCGGCGAAGCCCTCGCGGGCGCTGAGCCCCTCCTCGCGCGAGGCGCTCCACGGCCGCGCCTTGAGCGTGGCCAGCAGCGCGGTGCGGCCCAGCGCGGACCGCGACAGCGGCTCCATCAGCGGCGCCGCCGTCCGCCCCACCACGCGGGCCATGGCCATGCCGGTGCCCTGGACCAGCCGTTCGGGCGGCAGGTTGAGGCCCGAGGGTGCGATGGCGACGACCGAGCGCGCCCGCCCGCGGCGCGCGAGCTCGAGCGCCATCCGGGCGCCGAGCGAGTTGCCCAGCACGTGGACGCCCGCCACGCCCTCGGCGTCGAGGGTCCGCTCGACGGCGTCGGTGAGGGCCGGAACGGTCGGCCGGCGGTCCAGCGCCGGCGAGCGGCCGACCCCCGGGAGGTCGGCGTTGAGCACGGCGAAGGACTGCGACAGGGCCGGGACGACGGCGGAGAAGTCCCGGCGGGAGCTGCCCATCCCGTGCAGCAGGAGCAGCGGCTCGCCACTGCCGGAGCGGGCGAGGGAGAGCGGAGCGGTCACCACCTCCGGGTACCCGGTGCCGCGGCGGGCAGGCCGTGAGCCGCAGCACGCCGGCACCGGCCATCGGCGGCGCGCAACCGGATGACGAGGGACCATGGTCGGCGTGAGCGCCGCACCTGCCGCCGTCGAGGAGACCGCCGTCGTCCCCGGGCTGGAGGAGCTCGCCGACCTGATCGGCGACGGCGACGCGCTCGTCCTCTCCGGCGCCGGGCTGTCGACCGACTCCGGGATCCCCGACTACCGCGGCGCGACCGGCTCGCTGCGCCGGCACACGCCGATGACGTGGCAGACCTTCCGGCGCGATCCGCGCGGTCGGCACCGGTACTGGGCGCGCAGCTTCGTCGGCTGGCGGCAGATGCGCGCGGCCCGGCCCAACGCCGGGCACCGCGCCGTCGCCGACCTGCAGACCGCCGGGCTGCTCAGCGGCGTCGTCACCCAGAACGTCGACGGGCTGCACCAGGCCGCCGGAGCGCGGGAGGTGGTCGAGCTGCACGGCGGACTGGACCGGACGATCTGCCTGCAGTGCGGCGACGTCGCCTCCCGCGCCGACCTCGACACCCGGCTGCACGCGGCGAACCCGGACTTCGGGCCCCGTGCCGACGAGGTGAACCCCGACGGTGACGCCGAGCTGCCCGACGACGTGCTCGACGGGTTCGTCATGGTCGGCTGCCTGGCGTGCGGCGGGGGACCGCTCAAGCCCGACGTCGTCTTCTTCGGCGAGACCGTGCCCCGCGACCGGGTCGACCACTGCTTCCGGCTGCTGGAGGGCTCCGGCAGCCTGCTCGTGCTCGGCTCGTCCCTCACCCTCATGAGCGGCTACCGGTTCGTGCTGCGCGCCGCCGAGCTCGGCATCCCGGTCGGCGTGGTCAACCTGGGGCCCACCCGCGGCGACGCGAAGGTCGACGTCAAGGTCGACGCCCCGCTGGGCACGGTGCTGCCCGAGCTGGTCACCCGGCTCGCGTGACCCGCGAGGTCGGGCGCACCGACGACGGCCGCTGGACCGTCGTCGACGGCCGCCGCTGGCGCGCCGCCGACCCCGCCCTGCCGGACGACGTCCGTACGCGGCTGCTGCGCCACCTCGGCGTCGCGCGCTCGGCGGTGCGCAGCGCCGGCCGGTCCGACGACGCCGCGGCGCTCGCCGCCGCCCGGGCGCGGGTTCAGCTGGCCAAGACCGGCCTCGGCGAGCGCGGTGAGGCCTGGTGGGACCAGGACGGCGACGCCCGCCGCGCCCGGTGGGAGGCGGCGCTGCGGGAGCTCGACGCGGGCTGACGGGCGCCCGCTGCCCACCTCGGCGAGGATCGGCGGCGATGCAGACCTTCCTGCCCGTCGCCGACTTCGCCGAGAGCGCGCGGCTGCTGGACTCCCCGCGGCTGGGCAAGCAGCGGGTCGAGACCCTCCAGGTGCTCCGCGCGCTCGAGCTGCCCGACTACGGCTGGGTGTCCCACCCGGTCACACGCATGTGGCGGGGGCGGACGCCGGCGCTGGTCGCCTACGGCCTGGCGATGGTGCGGATCTGGCGGGAGCGCGGCTTCGCCGACAGCACGTACACGCTGATCGGCGAGTTCGCACCCGACGTGGTGGACACCCCGCAGGAGGACCTCGCCCGCGCGGGCCTGCTCCCGTCGTGGCTGGGCGACCCCGCCCTGCACCTGTCGCACCGGTCGAACCTGCTGGCCAAGGAGCCGGAGTTCTACCGGCCGCTGTTCACCGAGCGGTTCGGCTCCGAGCCCGACGACCTGCCCTACGTGTGGCCGGAGCCCGACGACGTCCCGCCCGCCCCGGCACCGGACGGCGTGCGCGTCTGGGTGGTGCGGCCGCGGTCGCACAACGAGCTGGGCGCCTGCCTGGCCGCCGGTGTCGTGGGGCTGGGCACCCAGTCGGGCATCGACGTCGACGCCACCGGACTCACCCCCGCCGAGCTGCGGGCGCTGTCCAAGGAGCTCTCCGGACGGCGGCCGGCCAAGGACCTGCGCCAGCTGTCGGCCCTGCTCGACGAGATGGCCCCCGGAGACCTGGTCGGGCTCCCGATCGAGCACGGCGCGGGGCTGCTGCTCGGCGAGGTCGTCGGCGCCTACCGGTTCGAGGGCCGCGAGCTGCTGCCGCACCGCCGTCCGGCCCGCTGGGACCGCGTCGTCCCGCGCTCGGCGGCCCGCCCGCCGGCCACCCTGCAGGACCCGCGGGCGCTGTTCTCCGTCGTCCTCGACCCCGGGCACGTGCCCAGCGCCTGAGACCCGTCAGGCCGGGGGCAGGGGCACGTTCTGCAGCCGGACCTGGCCGCGGGCGACGACCTTGCCGTCCTCGGCCCGGGTGAGCACGACCTGCCACAGCTGCAGCGTCCGGCCCTGCTGGATCGGTTCGGCGACCACGTCGAGCCGGCCGGCGGTCATCGGCCGCAGGAAGTCGGTCGAGTTGTTGACGCCGACGGCGAACTGACCCCGGTCGGCGACGGCCGCGCTCGCCCCGATGCTCGCCGCGGACTCGATGACGGTGCAGTAGAGGCCGCCGTGCACCACGCCCCACGGCGTGTGCTGCTGCGGCCCGCTGTCCACCGTGCCGGCCACCCGGGTGCCGGTGGCCTCGGTGACGTCGAAGGCCGTGGCCGCCACGAAGGGGCTGGCCGACGTCAGGTCCACCGCGGGCAGGTCGCTGCTCATGCGGCGTCCCAGACGAGGCAGAACGGGTGGCCGGCCGGGTCGGCGTAGACGCGGAAGTCACCACCGCCGCCGGGCAGCGTGCGGGCGCCCAGCGCGAGCACCTCCGGCTCGGCCGCGTCGACGTCGG
This sequence comes from Trujillonella humicola, assembly GCF_046233715.1. Lineage (NCBI taxonomy): Bacteria > Bacillati > Actinomycetota > Actinomycetes > Geodermatophilales > Geodermatophilaceae > Trujillonella > Trujillonella humicola. Next base: position 104,867 of record NZ_JBJNRJ010000004.1, read on the forward strand.
CCACGAACACGTCGAGGTGGAACTGCTGCGGCCGGTCGGGGTCGGGCCAGTCCGGCGGCTGCAGGTCCGGCGCCTGCTGGAAGGCCAGCCGGTGCCCCTGCCCGGTGACGACCACCCAGTCGTCGCCGGGGCCGCCCTTGCTCATCTCCATCCCGAGCAGCTCTGCGTAGAAGGTGGCGAGGGCGTGCGCGTCGGGCGCGTCGATGACGACGGAGTGCAGCTGGCCGATCATGGACCTCATCCTGGCGGCGCCGGGCGGATCCGGCCCAGGGTGATCCGGCCAGGAAGCGCGGTGATCCGGCCGTCCTGCCCGCCGGGCGCCGCATCCCGGTGGTGACGGAGGATCGGTGCCGTGCCCGACGCCGATCCCGCCCCCACCCTGGGTTCCCTGACCTGGCTCCCCGCGGCCGCGCACCCCGAGCTGCTCGGCGGGCCGGTGGCCGCCGCCCTCCCCGCGCTGGGGAGCGCCGGCTGGGTCGCCGCCATCGACGAGGACCTGGCCGACACCGCCGCGTTCAGCGAGGCCTACGGGGTCCCGCTCGCGGTCTCGGCCAACTGCGTGGTCGTCGCCGCCCGACGGTCGGGGGAGACGACGCTGGCCGCGTGCCTGGTGCCCGCGACCACGCGGGCCGACGTCAACGGGCTGGTCCGCCGCCACCTCGGCGCCCGCAAGGCCTCGTTCGCGCCGCAGGACGTCGCGGTCGCCGGCAGCGGCATGGCCTACGGGGGCATCACGCCCGTCGGCCTGCCCGCGGACTGGCCGCTGCTGGTCGACGCTGTGGTGGCCGCCGCCGGCCTCGTCGTCGTCGGTTCGGGAACCCGCGGCAGCAAGCTCGCCGTCCCCGGACCGGTGCTCGCGGCCCTCCCCGGCGCCGAGGTGCTCGACGGGCTGGGCCGGCCGCTGCCGCCGGAGCAGCCCCGCCCGGCCGCGCCGCCCGCTCCGGTCCGGGAGCGGGCGCCCGACGACCACGACCTCGGCTGGGGCGATCGCCCCGCCGACCCGGCCGAGGACGACCGCCGCTACCTGGCGGACCGCCCTCCGCACTGGGGCCGCGACTGAAGAAGGACCCCCTCCTCCCCGCGGCACGCTGCGCGCGTCACGGGACCCTGGAGGGGGCCGGACGGCAGGTCCTCAGAGCTGACCGGGCAGCGTCGTCGTGCCCGGCCCCGCGGTGCTGGTGCCGGGGCCGGCGCCCTGCTGGGCACGCAGCAGGTCCCGGATCTCCACCAGCAGCTCCACCTGGGTGGGCTCGGCCGGCCCGGCCTCCTCGCCGCGCTTGCGCCGGTCGCTGATCCTCTTCAGCGGCACGACCACCAGGAAGTACACGACCGCCGCGGTGATGACGAAGGTGATCACCTGGCTGATGAAGGCGCCGTAGTCGAAGACCTGGCCGTTCACGGTGAACGTCCCGCCCAGGTCGCCGCCCCCGCCGAAGACGGCGATGAGCGGGGTGAGGAACGAGTCGGAGAACGCGCTGACCACCGCGGTGAAGGCCGCGCCGATGACGACGGCGACGGCCAGGTCGACCACGTTGCCGCGCATCAGGAAGTCCTTGAAGCCCTTGATCATGGGCCTATTGACGCACGGCCTCGCGGAACGGCGCCAGTGCGGTACCCAGCGTCACGGCGACGCCGTCAGCGGCGGCGGCGACGGCGGCGGCAGGCTGAGGGTGAGGGTCGCGGTCGTCGCCGCGGCCGCCAGCTCCGCGGCCGTGCCGGCGTCGACGGCCAGCAGGAGCAGCCCCGCGGCCGGGTCGTCGGGACCGGGGGAGGCGAGCAGGACCAGCGCGCCGGCGGCCACCCGGCGGGCCTGCGCGTCGCCGTCGGCGGTGGCGAGCACGTCGACCCGGTCCCCGGGACGTGCGAGCCCGCTCACCGCGACGTCGGCCGGGCGCACCGGGGCGGCGACCGTGCCGGGCGGCAGCAGAGCGGTGAGGCCGGAACCCACGAGGCGGACGTCGGTCACCGCTTCCCCGGCGCGCACCGCGCCGGCCAGCGTGCGCCCGAGCAGGGCCTGCGGGTCGGCGGCGGCTCCGCCGGGTGCCACCGGCAGTGCGGCGACGGCGAGGTGCGCACCCGTCAGGACGGTGCCGGCGGGCAGGTCCGCCGCGGCGGTGACCACGGGCACGCCGCGGTCATCGGCAGCGGGTTCCGCCGGTCCCGGGCGCAGGGCGAGGACGAGCGCCAGTACCGCCAGCGCCCCGGCCAGGAAGCGGCGGAGCAGGTGGACGACAGATCGGGGGCGGCGCAGGCGGATCATGCCCCGACCGTGCGCGGCCGGCCGCCCGGGTGGGCGACCGGCCGCGAGGGTGTGGAAGGCGGTGCGGGCTGTGGACGGCGGGCCGCCCGCGGCAGCTCAGCCGGCGCCGGCCGCCTTGGCGCCGCTGCCCGAGGACGACGACGAGGAGGACGACGAGGAGGACGAGGACGACGACGAGGAGGTGCTGTTCGCCGCCGGCTCCTTCTTGGTGCTGCTACCGCCGTCGGACCCCGAGGAGGACTCGCTCGAGGAGGCGGACGTGCGGCTGTCGGTCCGGTAGAAGCCCGAGCCCTTGAAGACGACGCCGATCGAGCCGTACACCTTGCGCACCGGGGCGCCGCACTGCGGGCACTCGCTGACGGGCGCGTCGGTGAAGGACTGCACGACCTCGAACTCGTGCTTTCCCTCGGCGTTGGTGCAGGCGTACTGGTAGGTCGGCACGGCGGGATGCTCCTGGTCGGACGCGGAGTGGGGCGCGCCGGGCTGGCACTCTGCCCCGGCGACTGCCAATGATGCGCCCTCGCGCGCCGTCCGTCCATCACCCGGGGTCCTCGGTCCCTGGCGACGCGCGGGGACGCGGCGGGACAGTGGTGCGCCACGGGGACGACTGCATCCGCCACGGGGGAGGACTCCATCGGGAGAGTTGCGATGACCGTGGACGAGGCCAAGCTGAACGACCTGCTCGGGCGATTCGTCGTCGACGCCGGAGCCGGCTTCCAGGTGCTCGGGGCGGTCCTCGGGGACCGGCTCGGGCTCTACCGGGCGCTGCTGGAGGTGATGCCGGCCGAGCCCGCCGAGGTCGCCCGCGCGGCGGGGGCCGACGAGCGGTACGTCCGCGAGTGGCTGTCCGCGCAGGCCGCCGGGGGCTACGTCACCTACGACGCGGCGAGCGGCCGCTTCTCCCTCACCGAGGAGCAGGCCTTCGTCCTGGCGGCGCCGGACGGCATGAACGCCGCCGCGGCCTTCCTGATCCCGCTCGCGGCGATCAAGAACGCCGACCGGCTGGCCGAGGCGGTCCGCACCGGCGAGGGCTTCCCCTGGCACGCCCACGACCCGGCGTTGTTCGAGGGGACCGAGCGGTTCTTCCGCCCCGGCTACGCGGCCAACCTGGTGTCGTCGTGGATCCCGGCGCTCGACGGCGTGGAGGAGCGGCTGAAGGCCGGTGCGCGGGTCGCCGACATCGGGTGCGGCCACGGTTCCTCGAGCCTGCTGATGGCCGCCGCCTTCCCGGCGTCCCGGATCACCGGCTTCGACTACCACGACGCGTCGATCGACCAGGCGCGCAAGCGGGCGGTCGAGGCCGGGCTGGCCGACCGGGTGTCCTTCGAGGTGGCCCGCGCGGCCGACTTCCCGGGCGAGGGCTACGACCTGGTGACCGTCTTCGACGCACTGCACGACATGCCCGACCCGGTCGGCGCCGCCCGCCACGTCTGCGAGTCGCTCGCTCCCGACGGCACCTTCCTGGTGGTCGAGCCCTACGCCGGCGACCGGCTCGAGGACAACCTCAACCCCGTCGGGCGCCTCTACTACGGCGCGTCGACGGTGCTGTGCGTGGCCCACTCCAAGACGGAGGAGCCGCGGACGGCGCTCGGGGCGCAGGCCGGCGAGGCGCGGCTCACCGAGGTGCTGCACCAGGCCGGCTTCGGCCGCGTCCGCCGGGCCGCCGAGACTCCGTTCAACCTCGTGCTGGAGGCCCGTCCCTGACGGGCGGACCGGGCGCGCAGGCGCGAGCCGTACCGTCGGCCCGTGACGACCCGGTGGCTGGACGACGAGCAGCAGCGCGCGTGGCGCGCGTGGCTGAGCGTGAGCGAGCTCGTCCCGCGGGTGCTCGATGCCCAGCTGCGGCGGGACGCCGGGCTGAGCCACGCCGCCTACGTCGTCCTCGCGATGCTGTCGGAGGCACCCGGCCGGGCCCGGCGGATGAGCGACCTGGCCCGCCGGGCGAACCAGTCGCAGAGCCGGCTGTCGCACACCGTGGGCCGGCTGGAGGAGCGCGGCTGGGTGCGCCGGGAACGCGCCAGCGAGGACGCCCGGGGCAACCTCGCCGTCCTCACCGACGCGGGGTGGGACGTCGTCCAGCAGGTGGCGCCGGGCCACGTCGAGGCCGTCCGCGCCGCGATGTTCGACGCGATGACGCCGGAGCAGACCCGGGTGCTGCGCGAGGCGCTGGAGCAGGTGCTCGAGCGCCTCGACCCCGACCACAGCCTCCGGGTGGAGCACGGCGCCGACGCCGCTCCCGAGCGCTGACCCTCCCGCGGCGGCTCCCCGGAGCTGCCGCGGGCAGGGGTCAGCGGCCCAGGTGGCGGTAGCGGTGCAGGCGGCTGCGGAAGCGCTCGTTGTCGTCGCGGCCCAGCAGCCCGGCCAGTTCCTCGCCGAGCACCCGGCCCAGGCGCAGGCAGAACTCCTGCGGCTCGTCGGCGGCGTCGGGGCGCTCGGGCACCACCCGGTCGACGATCCCGGCCCGCCACAGGTCGGTGGACCGCACGCCCTGGTTCGCGGCCATCTCGTCGGCCCGGTCCACGGTGCGGTGCACGATCACGCTCGCGCCCTCCGGGGGCAGCGGGCCCAGCCAGCCGTTGGCCGCCGACAGCACCCGGTCGGCGGGCACCAGCGCCAGCGCGCCGCCGCCGGTGCCCTGGCCGAGCAGCACCGCGATCGTCGGCGCCTTGAGCATCACCAGGTCCTGCAGGCAGCGCGCGATCTCGGCGGCCAGCCCGCCCTCCTCCGCCTCGCGGGACAGCGCGGCGCCGGGGGTGTCGATCAGGGTGACCAGCGGCAGCCGCAGCTCCGCGGCCAGCCGCATGCCGCGCCGGGCCTCCCGCAGGGCCGCCGGCCCCAGCGGCGCCGACAGCGACTGCCCGCGCCGGTCCTGCCCCAGCACCACGCACGGCGCCCCGCCGAAGCGGGCCAGCGCCAGGAGCAGGCCGGGGTCCTTCTCCCCGGCGCCGGTGCCCGACAGGCCGACGACGTCGGTGGCGGCCGTCCGCAGCAGCCGTCGCACCCCCGGCCGGTCGGCTCGCCGCGAGGCCGTGACGACGTCCCACGCGGAGCGCCCGTCCTCCGGGTCGTCGGCGTCCGTGCCGTCCTCGGCGGTCGGGCGCTGCGCATCGCGGACGTCGAGGTGCCAGGTCTGCCGCGCGGCCAGCACGTTCAGCGCCCGGTCGGCGACGTCGGCGATGTCCTCGTGCGCGACCACGGCGTCGATGAGCCCGCGCTCGGCCAGGTGCTCGGCGGTCTGCACGCCCTCGGGGAACTGCTCGCCGTACAGCGCCTGGTAGACCCGCGGCCCCAGGAAGCCGATGGAGGCGCCGGGCTCGGCGATCGTCACGTGCCCCAGCGACCCCCACGAGGCCAGCACCCCGCCGAAGGTCGGGTGCCGCAGGTACACCAGGTAGGGCAGCCCGGCCTCCTTGTGCCGGGCGATGGCGGCGGTGATGCCGATCATCTGCAGGAAGGCGACGGTGCCCTCCTGCATCCGTGTGCCTCCCGAGACGGGTGCGGCCAGCAGCGGCAGCCCCTCCTCGGTGGCCCGCTCCACCGCGGCGATCAGCCGCTCGGCGGCGGCCACCCCGATCGAGCCGGCGAGGAAACCGAACTCCCCGGCCACGACCGCCACCCGGCGGCCGCGCAGCAGCCCCTCGCCGGTGATGATCGCCTCGTCCTGGCGGGTCTTCTCCGCGGCCCTGACCAGCTCCTCGGCGTATCCCGGGTCGACGTCGCGGACCGGGATCGGGGAGTCCCACGACGTCCACGATCCCGGGTCGAGCACCCGGTCGCGGAGCGTGCGGGCGTCGGTGCCGGTCATGTGGTCCCCTCGGTGAGCCAGGCGCGGAGGTCGGAGTCTGCCGCGCCGAGCACGGGGGGAGCGGTGTGCTCCCGGCGGGTGGTCTCGGTCTCGCCGTCGGGACCCGCGGCGAAGAACCGCAGCGGCGGGCCGGGCAGCTGCAGCCGGCCCAGCGTCGCGTGCTCGACGTCCACCAGCAGCCCCTGCGACAGGGTCTGTTCCCAGCCGTAGGTCTCGTCGAGCGTGCGCACCTTGCCCGCCGGGATCCCGGCCGCGGCCAGCCGGGCGAGCAGGTCCTCCGGCCCGGTGCCGGCGAAGGCCTCCTCGAGCAGGGCGATGACGCGGTCGCGGTTGCCCACCCGCTCGCCGTTGGTGGCCAGCCCCTCGGCCTCGGGGTCCAGTCCGAACTCCGCGCACAGCCGCCGCCACAGCGACTCCGAGCCGCAGGACAGCTGCACGCTGCCGCCGGCGCAGCGGAACAGCCCGTACGGCGCGATCGAGGGGTGGTGGTTGCCCTGCGCCCGGTTGACCTGGCCGCCGACCGTCCACGCCGTCCCCTGGAAGGCGTGCACGCCGACGATCGCCGCGAGCAGCGACGTCCGCACCACCTGGCCGCGGCCGGTGCGCTCGCGCTCCAGGAGCGCGGCGAGCACGCCGTAGGCGCCGTACATCCCGGCCAGCAGGTCGCCGACGGGGACGCCGACGCGCTGCGGGTCGTCGGGACCGGAGCCGGTCAGCGACATCAGCCCCGCCTCGCCCTGCGCGATCTGGTCGTAGCCGGCACGGCCGCCCTCGGGCCCGTCGTGGCCGAAGCCGCTGATCGCCAGCGTCACCAGCCGCGGGTTGAGTGCGGCGAGCACGTCGGTGCCGAAGCCGAGGCGGGCCAGCGTGCCGGGGCGGAAGTTCTCCAGCAGCACGTCGGCGCGGCGGACCAGCTCCCGCAGCAGCTCCTTGTCGCCGTCGTCCTTGAGGTCGAGGGTCAGCGACTCCTTGTTGCGGTTGGCCGACAGGAAGTACGTGGACTCCCGGTCGCCCTCCTCGGGCGTCACGAAGGGCGGGCCCCAGCCGCGCGTGTCGTCCCCGCTACCGGGGCTCTCCACCTTGATCACGCGGGCACCCAGGTCGCCGAGCATCATCCCGGCGTGCGGGCCGGCCAGCGCCCGGGTCAGGTCGACGACGAGGATCCCGTCCAGGGGTCCGGGCACGGCAGCCTCCGATCGTTCACCGAGCGGCCGGCGCCCCGGCCGGTGACCGGTCCGCACCGGCTCGCCACGGCGGGCCGCGGCCGCTGCGCTCAGCGGCCGTCGGGAAGAGCCTGCCAGCCGCCGGAGGGGGTGACGACGGCGCCCACCCGGCGGTCGTGCGCCTCGGCGGGCAGCTCGTCGACCAGCTCGTCGTCGTACACGACGGCCACCAGCAGCGCACCGGGCCGGGAGTGCACCAGCGCCCGGTCGTAGAACCCGCCGCCCCGGCCCAGCCGCACGCCTGCGCGGTCGACCGCCACGGCCGGGAGGACGACGGCCTCCGCCGTCCCGATCGCCGTGGGCCCTAGCCGCGGGCCGACCGGCTCCAGCAGGCCGAACCTCCCCGGCGCCAGCCGCCCGGTGTCGACGGCCCAGCGCAGCTCCGTGTCGCCCTCGGCGACGACGGGCAGCAGCACCCGCGACCCCAGCTGGGTGAAGGCCGCCGGCAGCCGCCCGTGGCCCGGCTCGAACTCGTCGGGGCAGAAGGCGGCCAGGGTCCGGACCTCGGCCAGGCCCCGCAGCAGCGCCGTCGTGACGGCGGCGGCCGCGGCTGCGCGGTCGCCCTCCGGACGGGCGCGCCGGGCCCGGAGCAGCCGCGCCCGCACGGCGGACTTGACCGCGCCCACCTCGTCCGGGGGAGTCACCGGCGCAGGCTAGCTGGATACGCTCCGCGACATGCCCAGCTCACGTGCCGCGCGCAAGGCCGTCATCCCCGTCGCCGGGATGGGGACCCGCTTCCTGCCCGCCACCAAGGCGGTGCCGAAGGAGCTGCTGCCGGTCGTCGACCGGCCGGCGCTGCAGTACATCGTCGAGGAGGCGGCCCGCGCCGGGCTGGGCGAGGTGCTCATGGTGACCGGCCGCAACAAGGCCGCGATCGAGGACTTCTTCGACCGGACGCCGGAGCTCGAGGCGGCGCTGGAGAAGAAGGGGGACGCCGGCCGGCTGGCGGCGGTCCACGAGTCCACCGACGTCGCGCAGGTGCACTTCGTCCGCCAGGGGGAGGCCCGCGGCCTCGGCCACGCCGTGCTGCAGGCCGCCGCCTTCGTCGGGGACGAGCCGTTCGCCGTCCTGCTCGGCGACGACCTCATCGACGCCCGCGACCACCTGCTCGAGCAGATGCTGGCGGTGCAGGCCGAGCACGGCGGGTGCGTGGTGGCGCTGCTCGACGTCGGCGCGGAGAACATCGACAAGTACGGCGCGGTGGCGATCGAGGAGCAGGAGCAGCGGGGCGTCGTCACGATCACCGGCCTGGTGGAGAAGCCACCGGTCGACGAGGCGCCCAGCAGCCTGGCGATCATCGGCCGCTACGTGCTGGCGCCCGAGGTGTTCGACGTGCTCCGCGAGACGGCGCCGGGCCGCGGCGGGGAGATCCAGCTGACCGACGCTCTGGCCACCCTCGTCGAGCGCGGCGAGCCGGTGCACGGGGTGGTCTTCGACGGCCGCCGCTACGACACCGGCGACAAGCTCGACTACCTCAAGGCCGTCGTCCGGCTGGCCGTCGAGCGCGACGACCTCGGCCCGCCGCTGCGCGCCTGGCTGACCGAGTTCGTGGCCGAGCTGCCCGCCGAGGGCGCGTCGCAGGCCTGACCGGCGCCCCGCAGGGGGGAGCATCGACGGTCGTGATGGGTGTGGACGACGACAGGGCCGGGTCGACCGTGCGGCAGCAGCGGGAGACCACGGCGCTCGACCTGCGCTCGGGGGCCGTGCTGCCCGGCGCCGGCACGGGCGGGAGCTCGGTGCAGCACACGGCGCAGATCGACCCCTCGGCGGTGCCGCCGCCCCCGGGGACGCCGGAGCCACCGCTGCCGCGCACCGTCGAGCAGCACCTCGACGAGATCCTCGCCGCGGTGCCGCAACCCGACCCGATCGAGCTGGCCGTCCTCGACGCGCAGGGGCTGCTCTGCGCCGAGGAGGTCGTGAGCAAGCGCGCCCTGCCGGCCCACGATCAGGCGGCTTTGGACGGCTACGCCGCCCGCGCCGCCGACGTGGCCGCCGCCACGCTGGAGTCCCCGGTCCCGCTGTCGGTCGTGGGGGAGACCACCGCGGGGGCGTCCGGACCGTCGTCCATCGGTCCGGGCCTGGCGCAGAAGGTGGCGGCCGGCGCGCTGCTGCCCGGCGGCGCCGACGCCGTCGTCCCCGCGGTCTGGACCGACCGCGGCGTGGTCACCGTGACGGTGCACGCCGGGGTGGCGGCGGGCAACTACGTCCGCCGCGCGGGGGACGACGTCGCGCCCGGCACGCCCGCGGTCGCCGTCGGGACGCCGATCGGGCCCGCGCAGATCAGCCTGCTGGCCGCGGTCGGCCGCGAGCGGGTGCTGGTCCGCCCGCGCCCGCGGGTGGGGATCCTCTCCGCGGGCGGCGAGCTCGTCGACATCGCCGCCGATCCCTCGCCGGGGCAGGCCGTCGACGTCAACAGCTACGCCCTCGCCGCGGCGGCCCGCGACGCCGGCGCCGACGCCTACCGCTCGGGCATCGTGCCGGCCGACCCGCGCCGGCTGTCGGAGGTGCTGGAGAGCCAGACCCTGCGCAGCGACCTGGTGCTGATCTCGGGCACCTTCGCCGAGGAGGGCGACCCGGTCCGGGAGGCGCTGGCCGCCCTCGGCGACGTCCGGTTCCGTCCCGTGACGATGCACCCCGGACCCGTGCAGGCCTTCGGCCGGATCGGCCGGGAGCAGGTCCCGGTCATCGTCGTGCCCGGCGAGCCGGTCGCGGCGCTGGTGGCCTTCGAGGTGTTCGTCCGCCCGGCGATCCGGCTGATGCTGGGCAAGCGCCAGCTGTTCCGCCGCACCGTGCAGGCCATCGCGGCGCAGCCGGTGTTCTCCCCGCTGGGCTACCGCCAGTACCTGCACGGGCAGGTGATGCGCCACCCCGACGGCGGCTACGTGGTGGAGCCGCTGGGCGACGGCGACGAGGCGATGCTCGCGCGCATGGCCCGCGCCAACTGCCTCGTCGTCGTGGACGAGGACGTCACCGAGGTGGCCGCCGGCGGCCTCGTGACGGTGATGCCCCTGCTGCTCGGCGGCTGAGCAGGCGTGCTCTCCGACCCTGCGCTGCGGCCCGGGTGGCCGGCCACGCTGCGGTGGGGGCCGGTCGAGCTGCACCCGCTGCGCCGGTCCGACGCCGCCGAGTGGAGCCGGGTGCGGATGGCCAACGAGGACTGGCTGAGCCCCTGGGAACCCACGGCGGTCCAACCCTGGGCGGTGCGGCACACGCCGGCGGCGTTCCGCACGGTGCGCCGCCGGGTGCTGCAACGGGCGCGGACGGGGCTGACCCTGCCCTTCACCATCCGGGTCGAGGGCCGGCTCGCCGGCCAGGTCACCGTCGACAACGTCGTCCGCGGCGCGCTGCGCTCGGGCAACGTCGGCTACTGGCTGGACCGCGCGGTCGCCGGACGCGGCATGGCCTCCCTCGCGGTGGCGCTCGTGTGCGACCACGCGTTCGGCCCGGCGGGGCTGCACCGGCTCCAGGCCGACATCCGGCCGGAGAACGCTCCCAGCCAGCGCCTGGTCGAGCGGCTCGGGTTCCGCCGTGAGGGCCTGCTGCGCCGCTACCTGGACATCGACGGCGACTGGCGCGACCACTACACCTACGCGCTGCTGGCCGAGGACCACCCGCGCGGCGTGGTCGCGCACTGGCAGGCCCGCGCCGGCGGTTGACCCGCTCCCCGGGTGGGTATGGATGGGCCTCCGCCTAGCACGGAACCGGCCGGTCCCCGGCTGTCGTCGTGTCGACACGCCGCCCCCGTGGCACTCCCGTCACACAACACTCCGGCGACACACCGCGCGCCTCCCTCGAATGGGGCGGCGACCTGCATAACCTGCCGCGGCAAGTGACTCGTGTGACGGGTGGTGTTCTCATGGGATCGGGTGTGCTCCTGGCCGCGCTGGTCGTCCTCTGGTTCGTCGTGCTGGTGCCGATGGTGGTCACCCGCGGCGACGAGCGGACGCGACCGGTGGCGGGCGACTCCGGCCGTACGCTGCAGCGCCGGCGGGTGGTGGACCCGGTGGTCCACGCCTCCACCGAGCGGGTCGCCGTCGACCGCGGCGTCCTGCGCGAGACCGGCGAGCTGCGGGTCGACGTGCACGCCGTGCGCCGCCGAACGCTGGCCGGCCTGGTCGCGCTGGCGCTGCTGGCCCTCGTGGGCGCGCTCGTCGTCGCCCCGTGGGTGTGGGCGGTGCAGGTGCTGCTCGACGTCGCGGTCGTCGCCTACCTCGCGGTCCTGCGCGCCGCCGCCCGGCGCGAGCAGGCCGCCGCCCGCCGCGCCGCCCGGACGGCCGCCCGCCGCGCCGCCCGCTCGGTGCCGGCCCCGCGCCCTGCCGTGGTCGAGGAGGAGTCCGCCGAGGACCACGACGTCGAGGCCGGCCCGGTGCACCACACCGTCGGCCTGCGCCACCCGAGCCTGCCGCTGGCCCCGGTGCACCCGCTGCGCCCGGGCCGCGTCGTGGCCGCCCGCGCCGCGACCCCGGCCGGCTGGCAGAACAGCGCTGTCGTGGGCCTGGACGACGACGACATCGGCTTCGCCGACATCGACGAGTACGAGCCGCGCCGGGTCGCCAACCTCTGAACGAGGACCCCGTCCTCCTCATCCCTCGCACGCTCGGGACGAGCCTCTGGACGGGGCCGGGACGCGCGGCCACCCCCGGTCCGGTGCGGAGCACGGAGACGGTAGGCTCTGTCCGTCAGGGGCTGTAGCGCAGTCCGGTAGCGCACCTCGTTCGCATCGAGGGGGTCAGGGGTTCGAATCCCCTCAGCTCCACCCCGACACCGCAGGGCGCCCTCCACCCGGAGGGCGCCCTGCGTCGTTGAGGGGTCGGTGCGATCGACGGGAGGACGGCGGATGGTGCACGGAGAGAGGGCGGTCGCGCCCGAGACGGTCCCGGGCGAGCGGCTGCTGCCCGAGGCGGCCCGCATCGCCGAGCACCTGCTCGCGGTCCAGCAGCGGGTCAACGACCAGGTCGACCTCCTGCAGGCCGGCCTGATGCCCGACGTCCGGCGCCGGCTGGGGCTGGCCGAGGGCGAGCCGGTCGACGTCGCCGACCTGGTCAACGCCCGCATCGCCGGGCTCAGCGTCGTGGTCACCCCCGAGGCGGTGGCCACCGTCGTGCCGCTGACCGCCGCCTCGGCCGCGACGACGCGCGCCGGCCGCCGGGCGGCCACGGCGATCATCGCCGGCGAGGACCCCCGGCTGGCCGTGATCGCCGGCCCCTGCTCCATCCACGACCCGGCCGCCGCGCTGGAGTACGCGGCGTTCCTGGCCCGGATGCGCGAGCGGCACGCCGAGGACCTCGAGATCCTCATGCGCACCTACACCGAGAAGCCGCGGACCGAGGTGGACTGGAAGGGCTTCGCCTACGACCCCTACCTCGACGGGTCGAACCGGATCAGCGTGGGCCTGGTCGCCACCCGGATGCTGATGATCGGCATCACCGGGCTGGGCGTGCCCGTGGCCGCCGAACCGCTCAACGCCCTCACCCCGCAGTACGTCAACGGGCTGGTCACCTACAACGGGGTCGGCGCGCGCAACGTCACCGACCAGACCGCCCGGGAGCGGGTGTCGGGCTTCTCCTCCGTCGTCGGCTTCAAGAACTCGCCGGAGGGCAGCATCGAGGTCGCCGTCCAGGCCGTCGTGTCGGCCCGGGCGCCGCACGAGTTCCTCGGCGTCGACCGGCACGGGGTCACCGCGCAGCTGTCCACGACCGGCAACGAGACCGGGCACGTCATCCTGCGCGGCGACAAGGACGGCCCCAACCACTCCGCCGCGCACGTCGCGGCCACCCGGGCGGCGCTGCGGGCCCGGGGCCTGCCCGAGGTGGTCGTCGTCGACGCCTCGCACGGCAACAGCCGCAAGGACCACCGGCGGCAGCCCGCCGTCGTCGCCGACCTCGCGGCGCAGATCGCCGGCGGCGAGCCCGCCATCCGCGGCGTGATGATCGAGAGCCACCTGCGCGCCGGCCGCCAGGACCTCGACCAGCGCGACCCCGCGGCGCTGGAGTACGGGCTGAGCGTCACCGACTCCTGCGTCGACCTGCCGACGACGGAGGCGCTGCTGGAGGAGCTGGCCCGGGCGGCACGGGCCAGGCGGACGGCGGCCTGAGCGGCGGTCAGCCCGCGCCGCCGGTGAGCTCGCGCCCGCGCGTCCCGTCTGCCGGCGGACGTTCCCGTTCGGACCACGCTGCGTAACGATTGTAGGTGGTTCCTGCAGCGGATCGCCGCACTCCGGGTGCCTTCTGCCGCGGGATCGGCACTTTCGCCGTGGGGCGGCTGTGCAGAGCGGCGAACACACATGACACTCCGTCACCATGCTCAGAGCACGTCGCGCTGCGGCGACACTCGTCGGCCTCACCGTCCGGCTGGGCCTCGTCGTGGCCCTGGCCGCCGGGGTGGTCGCCGTCCTGCCCGCGCCGACCGCCTCGGCGGCGCCCACGCTGCCCGCCGGGTTCGTCGTCCGCGACCTGCCCAGCGGCCAGGCCGACACCCTGACCGACTTCGACTTCGCGCCGGACGGCAGCTACTTCACGACCGGCAAGAACGGCCGCGTGGCCTGGGTGTCGGCCGCCGGCGTGCCCCGCACGCTGGCCACGCTCGCGGTCGCCACCCAGCAGGACCTGGGCCTGTCCGGGATCGCGGTGGCCGCCGACTACGCGACCAGCCGCCAAGTGTACACCGCGCGGGCGCTGACCGTGAACGGCGTGTGGATGACCCGGCTGAGCGCCTGGACCGTCACCGGATCCCCGGAGCCGACCGGGCTGACCGGCGAGCGGGTCGTCTTCGAGCTGCGGCAGAACTCCGACGTCCACGCGCTCACCGACATCGTGGCCGCGCCGGACGGGACGCTGTGGGTGAGCGTCGGCGACGCCGCCGACTTCCGCGTCGTCGACCCGCTGGCACTGCGGTCGCTGGACGTCAACCAGGGCTACGGCAAGGTCCTGCACGTCCTGCCCGACGGCCGCGGCGTGCCGGGCAACCCGTACTACGACGCGGCGAACCCGCAGTCGTGGAAGAGCCGCGTCTACGCCAGCGGCTTCCGCAGCCCCTTCCGGATGAGCCTGGACCCGACCTCCGGGGCGCCGATCCTCGGTGACGTGGGCTGGAACACCTGGGAGGAGGTCAACCTCATCCGCCCCGGGGCGAACTACGGCTGGCCGTGCTGGGAGGGCAACACGCAGACCCCCGGCTACCGGGACCTCCCGGGCTGCGCCGGCGTCACCAACACCGCCCCGCTGTGGACCTACGTGCACGGCCCGCTGGGCACCAGCATCACCGGCGGCGTCGTCTACCAGGGCTCGGCCTACCCCGAGGCCTACCGCGGCGCCTACTTCTTCGGCGACTACGCCTCGCAGCGGGTCTACACCCTGCGCTACGACGCCCAGGGCCGGCTGACCCGCCAGCCCGAGGCGGCCGGCTTTGGCGTCGAGAACGGCCTGCCCGTCGCCTTCGGGACCGCCACCAACGGCGACATCGTCTACGCCGACATCGCCGGCAGCCGGCTCAAGCGGCTGGTCTACCTGCCGGGCAACCGCCCACCGACGGCGGAGGCGACGTTCACGACGAACGCGGCCACCCGGACGGTCAGCTTCGACGCCAGCCGTTCCAGCGACCTCGACGGCGATCCGCTCACCTACCGCTGGGACTTCGGCGACGGGACCACCGCGACCGGTGTGCGCCCGGTCAAGACGTACGCGGCGAGCACGCCGGCGACGGTCACCGTGCGGCTCACCGTCACCGACCCGGCGGGGGCCACGGGGACCAAGGAGTTCACCGTCGCGCCCGCGGCGGCGGCGCCGAACCTGGTGCTGACCGCGCCCCCGCCGACGGCGACGTTCGCGGTGGGCAACCCGGTCCAGGCCAGCGCCACCGCCACCGACTCGGCCGGCGCGCCGCTGCCGGTCACGTGGCGCGTCGTCCTGGTCCACTGCAGCGCCGACTACTGCCACGACCACCCGGGCGAGACCTTCACCGGCCCGACCTTCACCCGGCCCTTCGACGACCACGGCGACCGGACCAGCCTGACGATCATCGCCTCGGCGACCGACTCCCGGGGCGTCCGGACGGAGCGGAGCTTCATCGCCCAGCCGCGGATGCGGACGCTGACGCTCAACGCCTCCACCCCGGCCGCCATGACGGTGAACGGCGTGGCCCGGTCCACCGTCCAGGTCACCGCCGGTGCCCGCGTCTCGATCTCGGCGCCCCCGGTGGCCGCCGACGGCGTCGCCACCTTCGAGCGGTGGAACGACGGCGCCCCGCGGCAGCGCGAGCTCGTGATGCCCGACGGCGACCTCGCGCTGACCTCGACGTACCTCACGCCCATCGACCGCCGGTACGCCGCGGAGGCCGCGCTGCGGACCGCGCTGGGACCGGCCACCGCCCCGGAGGCGGGGGACGCCGCGGTGCGCTACCGCGTCTACCAGAACGGGCGGCTGTACTGGTCCCCGGCGGAGGGGGTCCACGAGGTCCGCGGCCAGATCCTCGCGACCTACCTCGCCGTCGGCGGGCACGTCGTCCTCGGTGAGCCGATCACCGACGAGACGCCGACGCCGGACGGTCGCGGCCGCTACAACCACTTCCGGATCAACACGTCGTCGATCTACTGGACGCCCACCACCGGCGCCCACGCCGTCTACGGCGAGATCCGGCGGCTGTGGGCCTCGATGGGCTGGGAGCTGTCCGTCCACGGCTACCCGCGCAGCTCGGAGCTGGCCACCCCGAACGGCCGAGGTCGGTACAACGACTTCCAGAACGGCGGCATCTACTGGCGACCCGGCGTCGGGCCCCGCAGCGTGCACGGCGCGATCTACCAGGCCTGGGGCCGCATGGGCTGGGAGGGCGGCCTGCTGGGCTTCCCCACCACCAACGAGACCACGACCCCGGACCGGATCGGCCGCTACAACCACTTCGAGGGCGGTTCGATCTACTGGTCGCCGCGCACCGGCGCGCACGCCGTGTACGGGGCCATCCTCGCCCGGTGGCGGGCGCTGGGGTGGGAGCTGTCCTACCTCGGCTACCCGACGAGCACCGAGTTCTCCGTCCCCGGCGGGCGGCGGGTGAACTTCGAGCGCGGGTACATCCAGTGGAACGCGAGCACCGGCGCGGTCATCGACCGCAGGTACTGACGCCCGCGCCGGCTCAGAACCAGGAGGGGAACCACATCCGGTCCAGCCACTCCCCGTGCGAGAGCGGCTGCCCGGTGAGCACCGGGTAGAAGAAGACGAACGTCGCCGCCACGACGCCGACGTACAGGCTCACGACGCCGAGGCCGACCTGGCGCCGGGTGTGCGAGGCCGACGCAGGACCGAGCGCGTCCTGGAGCACGAGGACCACGGCGAGCACGAAGAACGGCACCACCGGCGCCATGTAGAAGATGAACATCGTCCGTTCCCCGTTGAGGAACCAGGTGCCCCAGCCGGCCGCGATCATGGTGAGGAGCAGGATCGAGGCCGGGTCGCGGCGGGCGACCACCCGCCAGGCCAGCCAGACCAGGGCCGGCGCGAAGGCGAACCACAACGTCGGCGTCCCCACCATGAGGATGTAGCGGACGACCTGGTCGCCGGCCGCGTCCGTCAGCCCCTGCGGGTTCCACAGCAGGATCGGCCGGCCGTTGACCAGCCAGCTCCACGGCCCGGACTCCCACGGGTGGGGGGACGACAGCCCGTTGTGGAACGCGAGCCACTCGGCGTGCTGGTGCCACAGCGACCGCACGGAGTCGGGCACCCAGCCGAAGGCGGTGTCGGGGTTCTGCTGCGCCCAGGCCTTGCCCTGCGAGGTCTCGCCCAGGAACCAGCCGGTGAAGCTGGCGACGTAGGTGAGCACCGGGACGGCGGCCAGCGCCCACGTCGCGCCGGGCAGCCCGCGGCGCAGCGCAACCAGGGACGGTCGGGCGACGCCCGCCTCGCGCCAGGCGGCCCGGTCCCAGAAGAGGGACAGCACGGCGGCGAAGGCCAGGAACCAGACCCCGCTCCACTTGACCGCGCAGGCGCAGCCGAAGAGGAAGCCCGCGGCGATCCGCCAGCCGCGCGGGCCGAGGCGGAAGCCGGTCGGCGGGACGTCGACGGCGTCGCGGATGCGTTGCCGGACCCGGTCGCGGTCGACCACCAGGCAGGCGACGGCGGAGACGACGAAGACCTGCAGGAAGACGTCGAGCAGGCCGATCCGCGACAGGCTGAAGGAGAAGCCGTCCAGCGCGAGCAGCAGACCGGCGACCAGGCCGAGGAACGTGGAGCCGGTCAGCCGCCGCGCCAGCCGGACCAGGACGACGACGGCGATCGTGCCGGCGACGGCCGAGGGGAACCGCCAGCCTAACGAGTCGTAGCCGAACGCCCTGATCCCCAGCGCGATCAGCCACTTGCCCAGCGGCGGGTGGACGATGAACGTGTAGCCGCGGTTGTACTCGTGGCCCCAGGTGAGCATCTCCTGCGCCTCGGGCGGGTAGTACGCCTCGTCGAACAGCAGCTCGCGCGGGTAGCTGATGTCCCAGAGCCGGATCGCGAACGCCGCGGCGCCGAGGACCGCGGTCAGGACCCAGGCCAGCCGGGTGTCGCGGGGCAGCGGCGGGGTGCGGTCGATCCGGCGGGCCGGCAGGCGGCGGCGCGGGACCGGCCGGAGCCGGGGGTCGGACTCCGCGCGCTCGGGAGCCAGGACCGCCATGGGCCCAGGGTAGTGACAGGACCTGCCTGCCCCCCGGTACTCGCGGGGCCGCGCCGGGCCCCTGCAGGCAGGCCGGGCCGGGCCGGCGTGACAGGCTCGGAGGGTGAGTGGACGGCTGGTGCTCGGTGGCGCGCCGCTCGGGCAGCCCGGTGACGTCGGCCCCCGGCTGCGCGAGGCGATGGCCACCGCCGACGTCCTCGCCGTCGAGGACACCCGCCGGCTGCACCGGCTGGCCGCCGATCTCGGGGTCGCGCCGACCGGCCGGGTGGTCACCTTCCACGAGTCGGTGGAGCGCGCCCGGCTGCCGGGGCTGCTCGAGGCCCTCGCCGGGGGCGCCACGGTGCTGCTGCTCACCGACGCCGGGATGCCGTCGGTGTCCGACCCCGGCTACACGCTGGTCCGGGCGGCGATCGAGCACGGCGTGCACGTCACGTCGGTCCCGGGGCCCTCGGCGGTGACCACCGCACTGGCGGTCAGCGGGCTGCCGGTCGACCGGTTCTGCTTCGAGGGGTTCCTCCCGCGCAAGGGCGGCGAGCGGCGCTCCCGGCTCGGGGCGCTGGCGGGGGAGCCCCGCACGATGGTCTTCTTCGAGTCCCCGCACCGGCTGGCCGACGCGCTGGCCGACGCCGCGGCCGCCCTCGGCGACGACCGGCCGGCCGCCGTCTGCCGGGAGCTGACCAAGACCCACGAGGAGGTGCGGCGCGGGACGCTGGCCTCGCTGGCGGAATGGGCCGCCGAGGGTGTCCGCGGGGAGATCACGCTCGTGGTGGCCGGTGCCCCCGAGACGCCCGTGGAGCTCACGGCCGCCGAGCTCGCCGCCGAGGTCGCGGCGGAGGAGGCGGCGGGGGCCAGCCGCAAGGACGCCATCCGCGCCGTCGTCGTCCGCACCGGGCTGCCCCGCCGCACCGTCTACGACGCCGTCGTCGCCGCAAAGGGCTCCTGACCCGCCGGGAGTGCTGGGCATAGGAGGCTATACGCACGTTCTCCTCGCTGAGACGTGGGTGAAGCTTGCTATGCCTCCGGGTGGAGGGGCCGACCGAACTCAATCTCCGATCAGCCGACTCGGAGTTGCGCGGCCCGGGCGGCGTACACCTCGATCACCCGACGACGGACGCCGTCCGGGTCGCGGAGCACGTCGGCATAGGTGAAGCGCAGGACGACCCAGCCCAGTGCTGCGAGCGCCCTGTCCCTCCCCAGGTCGCGCCTGCGGTCCTCGGGCGACGTGTGGTGACGGGCGCCGTCCAGTTCGACCGCCAGCTTCACCTCGGGCCACGCCCGATCGAGTTTGATGTTGCCCTCCGGCAGGGTCAATCGGTACTGGCCGATGCTCCTGGGCAGCGAACGATGTCGGAAGACACCGAGGACGCCGTGTGCCTCGAGTTCGCTCTGGCAGCCGTCCTCGATGAGGTCGATGGTCTGCGCCAGAGCGCGGTGACCTCCGATGTTCGGTCGTTCTGCCAGCTCCGAGCGCAGGTCCCCGGGGACGACGAGGCCGCGCCGGGCGACGTCGAGCAGCAGTGGGCGTCGCTCCGCGACCTGGAGCAGGGGCCAGGAATCGACGAGGCTCCGGGGAAGGGCGGTGACGAGCAGACCCTTGCGGACGACGCACTGCGGCGCCTCGGGCTGGAAACGCAGCCGGCGGTGGACGACGACCCCGGCTGCCCCGGCGCGACGGATGGACTGGTCGACGGTCAGGCGCAGCGGTCGCCGGAGCGCGAGGAGGCCCCACACCGCCAGAGCGGTCGTGTGGCTCAGGGCGGCGACAGGACCGGCGTGGCGGAGTGCGGCCCGGAGCAGGACGTCGTCGGTCAGGGGCCTACCGGCCTGGGAGTAGACGTGCGGGAGGACGCGGGCGAGCGTGCGGCGGCCGACGTAGCCGTCGAGGACCGTCGTCGGCACTCGGGTCAGCAGATCCTGCCGGGTCGCGAGCCCGCCCTGTCGATCGAGGACCTCGCGGATGACGTCGTCCCAACGCATTCCGCGAGGGTGCAGGCAGTCGGCTCGCCGTGGTCGCGAGGACCGAGGCCTGTGGACACAGCTCGCGGCGAGCGCCGGAGCCTCCGCGGTGAGGCATAGGAAGCGTTACCCACGTCTCCAGCCCGGGGACGTGCGTTTAGCTTCCTATGCCTAGGACCAGTGCACACTCGCGAAGCAGCTAGAGCCAGCCGTTGCGCTTGAAGCCGCGGTGCAGCAGCAGGCAGGCGCCGAGGATCACCATGAGCACCAGCGGGTAGCCGAACCGCCAGGTCAGCTCCGGCATGTGCTCGAAGTTCATCCCGTAGATGCCGGCGATCGCGGTGGGGACGGCGACGATGCCCGCCCACGCCGAGATCTTGCGCATGTCCTCGTTGTCGACCATCGAGGTCCGGGCCAGTGACGCCTGCAGGATCGACGACAACAGCTCGTCGAGGCCGCTGACGGTGTCGCGGACCCGGATGGCGTGGTCGAGGACGTCGCGGAAGTAGGAGCGCATGACCTCCGGGACGACGTCGACCGGCCGCTCCGACAGCTTCTGCAGGGGGACCTCCAGCGGAGCCACCGCCCGGCGCAGGGACATGAGCTCGCGCTTGAGCTGGTAGAGCCGGCCGATGTCGTCGGTGCGGTCGGGGCTGAAGACCGAGGCCTCCAGCTCGTCGACGTCGTCCTGCACCGCCTCGGCCACTTCGACGAACGTGTCCACGACCAGGTCGGCGACCGCGTACAGCACCGCCGCCGGCCCCAGGAGCAGCAGCTCCCGCTGCTGCTCCAGCCGGCGGCGCAGCTCGGCCAGGTCGCCGTGCCGGCCGTGCCGCACGGTGATCACGTGGTGTGCCCCCAGGAACACCATCACCTCGCCGGTGTCCACGACCTCGCTGGTCGCGGTCAGCCGGTCGTGCTCCACGTACGTCGCGGTCTTGAGCACCATGAACAGGTCGTCGTCGTAGCGCTCGAGCTTGGGTCGCTGGTGGGCGTAGACGGCGTCCTCCACCGCCAGCGGGTGCAGCCCGTAGCGCCCGGCGATCGACTGCAGCTCGGCCTCGGTCGGCTCGAACAGCCCCAGCCACACGAAGCCGCCCTGCGCGACCGCGGCGTCCAGCTCCTCGCCGGGCTCGACCGGTGCCTGGCGCCGCCCGTCCACGTAGACGGCGCAGTCCCTCACCGCGTCCTGGCCCGGCGGCCGGTGCCTCGGCGGGCGCGGAGCGCCGGCCGGTCGCGGCCGGGCGGTGGGGACGTCGAGGTGCGGCGCGGGGGCGGACGGCGGTCCGTCGGTCGGTGCACCCGGGGACGGGTCGGTCGCGGTCACGCAACGCCTCCACGCTGGGTCGCGGGTCGGGGTGGTCAGCGTAGGCGTGCCGACGGCGGCGGTCGGCTGCCGCGCTGACCCCTTCGGGTGAGGCAAGCCGCGCGCCCGTACAGCGGGGGAGCGCACGCGACGACCTGACCGGGGACCGACCGTCCCCGGCCAGAGAGCAGACCCGTGGCGAGCACCACCCTCGACGACCGCACCGGCGTGCGCCCCGCCGGCGGTGCGGCGGCCTCGCCGCACCGCCGTCCGCCGGCCGCGGTCCTGGCCGCGGCGGGGATCGCCCTGCTCGAGGCGGTCGCTGTCGTCGCCGCCGCGATCACCGGGCTCGACGGGCTGCTGACCGCACCGGACCGGCCGCCGACGGCGGTGTCCGCGCTGCTGCTCGTGGCCCTGGCCGCGTGGGCGGTCTTCGGCGCGGGCGGCGGCCTGGTGCTCGCCGACGGTTCCGGTGCGCGGCTGCTCACCGTCGTCGCCTGCGCGGAGCTGGCCGTGCTGGCGGTGGTCCTCGTGCTCGGCCTGACGACGACGACCGGTCCGGTCCTCGGCCTGCCGCTGGCGGCGCTGGCGCTCAGCGCGTTCGCGGTGCCGACCGGGAAGCTGCTGCTGGCGAGCGCGCCGTCCACCATGGCCTGGCTGGCCGCCGGTCCCCGGTCCCGGACGCGTCCCCCCGAGCTCACCGAGGACCAGCGCTCCCTGCGCCTGGCCACGGTCGCGGTGATCGGGCTGGCGCTGGTCGCGGTGACGCTGCTGGACCCGGCCGGCACCGGCGCCGACGTCCCCGCTCCGGCCGCGACCGGCCGGCCCTGAGGGCGGGGCGCATAGTCTCGTGCCGTGAGTGATCGGCACATCCTGACCGCCGTGGCCTGGCCCTACGCCAACGGCCCGCGGCACATCGGCCACGTCTCCGGCTTCGGCGTCCCCTCCGACGTCTTCAGCCGCTACCACCGGATGGTGGGGGACCGGGTGCTGATGGTCAGCGGGACCGACGAGCACGGCACGCCGATCACCGTGGCCGCCGACGCCGAGGGCGTCACGCCGCGCGAGATCGCCGACCGCAACAACCGGATCATCACCGGCGACCTGCAGTCGCTGGGGCTGAGCTACGACCTGTTCACCCGGACGACGACGGCCAACCACGCGCAGGTCAGCCAGGAGATCTTCCTCGGGCTGCTGAGGAACGGCTACGTCTTCCCGCAGACGACGCTGGGCGCGATCAGCCCCTCCACCGGCCGCACGCTGCCCGACCGCTACATCGAGGGCACCTGCCCCATCTGCGGCTACGACGGCGCCCGCGGCGACCAGTGCGACAACTGCGGCAACCAGCTCGACCCCACCGATCTCGTCAACCCGGTGAGCCGGATCAACGGCGAGACCCCGCGGTTCGTCGAGAGCGAGCACTACTTCCTCGACCTGCCGGCGTTCACCCGGGCGCTGGGCGACTGGCTGGACAGCCGCAAGAGCTGGCGGCCCAACGTGCTGAACTTCAGCAAGAACCTGCTCGCCGACCTCAAGCCGCGCAGCTACACCCGCGACATCGACTGGGGCGTGCCCGTGCCCCTCGACGGCTGGCGCGACCGCAACGACAAGCGGATCTACGTGTGGTTCGACGCCGTCGTCGGCTACCTGTCGGCGTCGATCGAGTGGGCCCGCCGGTCCGGGGACCCGGACGCCTGGCGGCAGTGGTGGCAGACGCCGGACTCCGACGCCTACTACTTCATGGGCAAGGACAACATCGTCTTCCACGCCGAGATCTGGCCGGCCCAGCTGCTCGGCTACAACGGCGAGGGCGACCGGGGCGGCACCCCCGGCTCGCTGGGCCGGCTCAACCTGCCCACCGAGGTGGTGTCCAGCGAGTTCCTGACCATGGAGGGGCGCAAGTTCTCCTCCTCGCGCCAGGTGGTCATCTACGTGCGCGACTTCCTCGCCCGCTACGACGCCGACGCGCTGCGCTACTTCATCGCCGCCGCCGGCCCGGAGAGCCAGGACACCGACTTCACCTGGGCGGAGTTCCGCCGCCGCAACAACGACGAGCTGGTCGCCGGCTGGGGCAACCTGGTCAACCGGTCGGTGTCGATGGCGGCCAAGAACGTCGGCGCGGTGCCCACCCCCGGCGACCTCACCGACGCCGACCGCGCGCTGCTGGGGACGACGTCGGGCGCCTTCGGTCCCATCGGCGACCTGCTGGCCCGCAACCGGCAGAAGGCCGCCGCGGCCGAGGCGATGCGGGTCGTCGGCGAGGCGAACAAGTACCTGTCGGACCAGGCGCCGTGGAAGCTCAAGGAGGACCCGGCCCGCCGGGACACCGTCCTGCACACCGCGCTGCAGGCGATCAGCGACTGCAACGCGCTGCTCACCCCGTTCCTCCCGCACTCCGCGCAGAAGATCCACGAGCTGCTCGGCGGCACCGGCGTCTGGTCGCCGGCGCCGCGGATCGAGGAGGTCACCGACCTCGACGACGGCTCGCCCTACCCGGTCATCACCGGCGACTACGACTCCGCGCAGGCGGTCTGGGCCTCCCGGCCGCTGCAGCCGGGCACGCCGCTGGCCCCGCCGACGCCGGTGTTCACCAAGCTCGACGAGTCGATCGTGGAGGAGGAGCTGGCGCGCCTGGAGCAGGGCGGCGGCTCGTGACCGCCGAAGTGGCCACTTCGGCGGGGTACCGCCCCGCGGCGGCGGCGGTCGCCGCGGCGGGGCGAGGCGGGTCGTGAGCCGGTCGGCCTCGTCCCGGGCGAACCGGCGCGGGGAGCTGCCGCCCGATCCCGAGCCGCTCCCGGCGCCGGCCGTCGACAGCCACACCCACCTCGACATCACGCTCGGCGACTTCACGCGGACGCCGGACCCGGCCGAGGTCGACGCGCAGGTGGCCGCCGCGGTGGCCGTGGGGGTGCCGCGGCTGGTGCAGGTCGGCGTCGACGTCCCGTCCTCGCGGTGGTCGGCGGAGCTCGCGGCCCGGAACCCGCACGTGCTGGCGGCGGTCGCCGTCCACCCCAACGAGGCCGGCGCCGCCGACGACGACGCCCTCGCCGAGATCGACCGGCTGGCGGCGCTGCCGCGGGTGCGGGCGGTGGGGGAGACCGGGCTCGACCGGTTCCGCACCGGGCCGGAGGGATGGGCGGCCCAGGAGGCGTCGTTCCGGGCGCACGTCCGGATCGCGAAGGAGCACGGGAAGGCGCTGGTCATCCACGACCGGGACGCCCACGAGGAGATCCTGCGGGTGCTCGACGACGAGGGCGCCCCGGAGCACACGGTCTTCCACTGCTTCTCCGGCGACGCCGCCTTCGCCCGTGCCTGCGTCGACCGCGGGCACGTCCTCTCTTTCGCCGGCACGCTGACCTTCGCCAGCTCGCCGCACCTGCGCGAGGCGGCCGCGCTCACGCCGCTGGACCAGCTGCTCGTCGAGACCGACGCCCCGTTCCTCACCCCCGCCCCCTACCGCGGCCGGCCCAACGCCTCCCGGCTGGTGCCGCACACGGTCCGTGCCCTGAGCGAGGTCACCGGGGTCGGGGTCGAGGACCTGTGCGGGGCCCTGACCGCCACCGCCGAGCGCGTCTTCGGCCCCTGGGAGGCCTGAGGAGCGGTCCGCGGCCGGACGGCGGGGCGGTGGTCGTGACCGGAGCGTGATGCTGCGCCACCCCGTCGGCTGCGAGGCGGGGCACACTGGTGGCGTGGGTCGCCTCATCGCCGTCGTGCTCTTCATCGCCGTGCTGGTGCCTGGTGTCCTGCTGGCGCGGGGCTGGGCGCTCGCGGCCGGACGGCGCGCGGTCGCGTCGGCGTCCATCGAGTTCACCTCGCCGACCGACGAGGCCCGCCGGACGCTGCAGCGGCAGGCCGTGCACGGTCGCCGGGTCCGCCGCCTGGGTCTGCTGCTCGGCCTGGTCGCCGTCGGGGGCAGCATCGTCGTGTTCGCGGAGGCCTCGGTCTTCCTGTGGGCGCCGGCCGTGGCCGTCGGGCTGCTGCTGGGCGTGGTCCTGGCCGAGGCCACCCGGCCGCGGCCCCGCTGGCAGCTCACCAGCCCCGCCCGCCGGCCCCGGCGCAGCGAGCAGATCTCCCTGTGGCTGCTGTGGACGATGCGTGCCGTCGTGGTGGCCGAGCTGGCGCTGACCGCCGTCCTGTGGCAGCGCGACGAGGTCCCCGACCGCGTCGCCTGGCTGGCCCTGGGCATCCCCGTCGCCGCGTGGCTGCTCGCCGAGCTGGCGCTGCTGCGCTCGCTGGTGCGGCCACTGCCGGCCGATGGCGCCGACGTCCCGGTGGACGAGGCGCTGCGCACCTGGACGGCGCACCTGGTCAGCGCCGCGGTGAGCGTGCTCGCCCTGCTGCCGCTCGGTGCGCACCTGCTCGTCGCCGGGGTGCGGCTGGGCGACCGGGTGACCGACGGGTTCGACCTCGTGCCCGTCGCCCTGGTCGCCGGAGGTTTCTCGGCGCTGGCCGCGGGCCTGGCGGTCGCGGTCTTCCTGGTGACCTGGTTGCGGCCGCTGCAGCTGTCCGAGCGGGCGCTGGCCGGCTGACCGGCGGCTGCCGATCGGCAGTCGTGCCCGCTCCCAGGCGGGCCCACACCGTGACGTCGCTCACCTCCCGCGTCACATCTGCACCAGCCGCACCGAGCGGCTCACCAGGCACTTCACCCCCAGCGGGGGTCGGCGTGCCGACGAGTCGACCTGTCGTCCCCCTGGAACACTTCCGCACGCACCGTTGCCACCCGTACCACGCCCGTTATCGTGTCGTGACCAGCCGGGGTGGGGACCGCCCCGGGCGGGGTCGACCGGAGCCAGAGATGGCGCCGGTGGGCCCGCCCGGAGCGGAGCCGCCCGGCGGGCCGCCAGCCGGCGGCACGCCGGCGTGGCCGCCTCCTGCCCGGTCCCGTGACCCCGTGGAAGTGTCGTGCCTCGACCCCTGAAGTTCTCCCTCTTCGCCCTGGTCCTGCTCGGGCTCGTCGGCGGCTCCGTGGCGTTCTACGTCGCGCAGAAGTCGCTGACGCTCACCGTCGACGGCCGGGCCCAGGAGGTGCGCACCTACGCCGACACCGTCGCCGAGGTGCTCGAGGAAGAGGGGCTCGAGCCGCAGGCGCACGACGTCGTCCTGCCCGAGCCCGGGGCGTCGGTCGCCGACGGTGACACGGTCGTCCTGAACCGGGCCCGTCCGCTGCAGCTGACCGTCGACGGGCGCACCAGCGAGGTCTACGTCACCGCGCTGTCGGTGGACGAGGCGCTCGACCAGCTCGGCTACCGGGCCGACGGCCTGGTCCTCTCGGCCAGCCGCAGCGAGCGCCTCCCGCTGCGCGGCATGGCCCTGGAGATCACGACGCCCAAGGACGTCACGCTCGTGGCCGACGGCCAGCAGCGCGTGGTGACGACGACGGCGGCGACCGTGGGAGACCTGCTCGGCGAGCAGGGCCTCACCCTCGGGCCGGCCGACCGGCTGAACATGTACCCGACCCAGCCGCTGCTCCCGATGATGCGGCTGCAGGTCTTCCGGGTGCAGATCACCGAGGTCGTCGAGACCACGCCGATCCCCTACCGGACCGTCGAGACCGCGAACCCCCAGGCGCTCGAGGGGAACGACACCGTCACCCAGGAGGGCGTCGAGGGCCAGCAGGCCACCACGTGGCGGGTCACCGTCGTCGACGGCGTGGAGACCGGTCGCGAGCAGGTGGCCACCACCGTCGCCGTCGCCCCGGTCGACGAGCTGGTCAGCGTGGGCACCAAGGCCCCGCCGCCCCCGCCGGCGCCGGCGGCGTCCAGCGGGAACCGGCCCTCGGCCGACGGCCTGAACTGGGCCGCGCTGGCGGCGTGCGAGTCCGGTGGGCGACCCAACGCGGTGAGCTCCACCGGTCGCTACCGCGGCATGTACCAGTTCTCGCAGTCCACCTGGAACTCCGTCGGCGGGAGCGGTGACCCGGCGGCCGCCTCCGCCGACGAGCAGACCTACCGCGCGCAGCTGCTCTACCAGCGCTCCGGTGCCGGCCAGTGGCCGCACTGCGGCTCGCGGCTGTTCGGCTGATGAGGGGCCCCGCCGCCGCTCACCGTCCGCGCGCTCACGGCCGGCCCCTGCAGCGGGGCCGTCGCTGAGCACTCCTCCGGAGCAGCCCGACGGGCTGCTGGGCCCGGCCGCCATCCGCGACCTCGCCCAGCAGCTCGAACTGCGTCCCACCAAGTCCCTCGGGCAGAACTTCCTGCACGACGCCAACACGATCCGGCGCATCGTCCGTACCGCCGAGCTGCGGCCCGACGACGTCGTGCTGGAGGTCGGCCCGGGCCTCGGGTCGCTCACCCTCGGCCTGCTTCCGGTCGTGGCGGCCGTGACGGCGGTGGAGATCGACCCGCGGCTGGCCGCGCTGCTGCCGCGCACGGTGGGCGAGCGCGTCCCGGCGCTGGCCGGCCGGCTGACCGTGCTGGAGGCCGACGCCCTGCGCGTGCGGGAGATCCCGGGGCCGCCTCCGACGGCGCTGGTCGCCAACCTGCCGTACAACGTGGCCGTGCCCGTGCTGCTGCACCTGCTGGAGCTGCTGCCGTCGCTGCGCCGCGCGCTGGTCCTGGTGCAGGCCGAGGTCGCCGAGCGGCTCGCCGCCCCGCCCGGCTCGCCGGCCTACGGCGTGCCGTCGGTCAAAGCCGCCTGGTACGGCGACGTGCGGCGGGCGGGGTCGGTGGGCCGGCGGGTGTTCTGGCCCGAGCCCAACGTCGACTCCGGACTCGTCGCGCTGGACCGCCGTCCGCCCCCGCCGGGGGACCGTGCGGCCACCTTCGCCGTCGTCGACGCCGCCTTCGCCACTCGCCGCAAGGGCCTGCGCGCCGCGCTGGCGGGGTGGGCCGGCAGCCCCGCCGCGGCGGAGGCCAGGCTGCGCGCGGCCGGCATCGACCCCGCCACCCGCGGCGAGCGGCTCTCGGTGGCCGACTTCGCCCGGCTGGCGGCCACCCCGGCAGGACCGGCCGGGCCGGCGGAGCCGGCGTGAGCCGGACGTCCCACCCCGGTCCGGGGCGGATCACCGGGGACGGCGCGGTCGTCGCGCGGGCCCCGGCCAAGGTCAACGTGCACCTCGCGGTCGCCCCGCTGGGCGACGACGGCTTCCACGAGCTGCACACCGTCTTCCTGGCCGTCTCGCTGTCCGACACGGTCACCGTGCGGCCGGCCGAGGCCCTGAGCATCCGGTTGACCGGCGAGTTCGCCGGCGGCCGCAGCGGGCCCGACCGGGTGCCGACCGACCGGCGCAACATCGTCTGGCGGGCGGCCGAGCTGCTGGCCGAGCGGGCCGGGGTGCGCGCCGAGGCCACCATCACCATCGACAAGTCGATCCCGGCGGCCGCCGGCCTGGCCGGCGGCAGCGCCGACGCGGCGGCCGCCCTGGTCGCCCTCGACGCCCTGTGGGGCACGCACGCCACCCGCGGCGACCTCGCCGAGCTGGCTGCGCGGCTCGGCAGCGACGTGCCGTTCAGCCTCCTGGGAGGCGTCGCGCTGGGCGCCGGGCGGGGGGAGCGGCTCAGCCCGGTGCTCGCCCGCCGCCGGTGGGACTGGGTCCTGGGCATCGCGGGCGAGGGGCTGTCGACTCCGGCGGTCTACGGCGAGCTCGACCGGCTGCGCGCCGGGGGCCGGCTGCCCGCCGGCAGCGAGCTCTCCTCGCCGGAGCCGGTCGTCGCCGCGCTGCGCAACGGGCCGGTGCAGTCGCTGGCCGCCGCGCTGGCCAACGACCTGCAGGACCCGGCGATCGCGCTGCGCCCCGACCTGCGCCTCGCGCTGGACGCCGCGACCGCCGCCGGCGCCGCCGCGGCGCTGGTCAGCGGCTCCGGCCCGACCGTGGCGGCGCTGGCGCGCGACGAGGACGACGCCGATGCCGTGGCCGCCGGGATGGCGGCCTCCGGCCGGTTCCGGACGGTGCGCGTGGTGCACGGGCCGGTCCCCGGCGCCCGCCTGGTCGGCTGACGGCCTCCGCGAGATCTGCACACTCGTCGCCATCAGCCGCTGATGGCGACGAGTGTGCAGATCTCGTCGAGGGGGCTCAGGGGTCGCTGCGCAGGCGGGGCTGGGGGTCCAGGTGGCCCATGCCGTTCCAGGCGAGGTTGACCAGGTGCGCGGCGACCTCGCGCTTGCCGCGGGATCGGTCCTCCAGCCACGACGCGCCGACCAGCGCCACCATGCCGACCAGCGCCTGGCTGTAGAGGCCGGCCGGGCGCGGGTCGTAGCCGTTCTGCCGGAACTGCGAGGCCAGCAGGTGCTCCACCGCGTGCGCGGCCTCGCCCAGCAGCGAGGAGTAGTGCCCGGCGGCGTCGCTGAAGGGGGAGTCCCGGGAGAGCACCCGGAAACCGTCGGCGTCCTCCTCGATGTAGTCGAGGAAGACCAGGGCGGTCCGCTCCAGCACGTCGCGCGGGTGCCCCCCGGCGGAGAGCGCGGCGGCGAAGCGGTCGAGCAGCCGGCGCATCTCCTGCTCGACGACGACGGCGTAGAGGCCCTCCTTGCCGCCGAAGTGCCCGTAGACGACGGGCTTGCTGACCGAGGCTCGGGCGGCGAGCTCCTCGATCGACGTCGCCTCGTAGCCCCGCCGGCCGAACAGCTCGCGGCCGATGTCGATCAGCTGCTGGCGGCGCTGGGCGCCGGTCATCCGCACCCGCGGCCGGGTGCCGGCCGGCGCCCCCTCGGGTCGCCGGCGCCCGGGCGCCCGCGGCGAGGCGGAGCGCCCGGGCGGGGGCGTCGTCCCGGCCGTGGTCAGCCGGCTGCCCGGACGGGCGCGGGGCTCGCGACGCGGCGCTTGGCCGCGAGCCGCACCGGGTCGGGCCACTTGACGCCGTGGGCCCAGCCGAGCTTCTCGAACAGCCAGATCACCCGCGCGCTCATGTCGATCTGGCCGCGCAGCACCCCGTGCCGGGCGCTGGTCGGGTCGACGTGGTGCAGGTTGTGCCAGGACTCGCCGCCGCTCAGGATCGCCAGCGGCCAGACGTTCGTGGCCCGGTCGCGGGAGGCGAACGGGCGGGTGCCGATGACGTGGCAGATCGAGTTGACCGACCAGGTGACGTGGTGCAGCAGCGCCGTGCGCACGAGGCCGGCCCAGAAGAACGCCGACAGCGCGCCGGCCCACGTGCCGGTGACGAGGCCGCCGATGAGCGCCGGGAGCGCCAGGCTGAGGAAGGCCCAGATGACGAAGAGCCGGCTGACGACCTTCAGGCCCCTGTCCTTGAGCAGGTCCGGGGCGTAGCGCTCGGGGTTGGTCTGCCGGCGGTCGAACAACCAGCCCAGGTGGGCGTGCCACATGCCCTTGACCAGGGACCGCGCGTCGGTGCCGTAGCGCCACGGCGAGTGCGGGTCGCCCTCGCGGTCGGAGAACGCGTGGTGCCGGCGGTGGTCGGCGACCCACTGCACGACCGGTCCCTGGATGGCCATGCACCCGATGACCGCCATCGCGTAGCGCAGCGGCTTGCCGGTCTTGAACGACCCGTGCGTGAAGTACCGGTGGTAGCCGACGGTCACCCCGAGCAGCGGGATGAAGTAGAAGGCGGCCAGCAGGCCGAGGTCCAGCCAGGAGAGCCCCCAGCCCCACACGGCGGGAACGATCGCGGCGACCGCGAGGAACGGGACGATCACGAACAGGTAGAGCGTGATCTGCTCGACCGCGCCCTTCTCCTTGCCGTAGGCGTTGGCCGGGAGTCCGGCATCCGGGTCGGCCGGTCGGGTCGGGGCCGTGGGCCGGGTCAGGGCGGGAGCGGACAGAGGGGGCCTCCTGGGGAGTGTCGAACCGGTCGAACGCAGCGTCCCCGGCCGTGGTTACGACTCCGTAACCTACGTGCCCGTAGCCGAGGTCGCCTGGTGGGGTCGAGGCCTGCCGGGAGTGCGCAGGTCGGAGGCGGGGACGTCGCCGTCCGCTGCCGTGCCGGGACCCGATCACTAGGCTGCCGGTGGCGCCGGAACGGCGTCCGGCGGCCCCGGCGACGGCCGGACCCGCGGATGGGGGATGGGGTAATCGGCAGCCCGCCGGCCTTTGGAGCCGGGAAGTCTCGGTTCGAGTCCGAGTCCCCCAGCAGCCGTCACCGGCGGCGGCGCCCGCACCCGGGGCCGCCGCCGCCCGCCCGCCGTCCGAGGAGACCCGTGAGCCAGCACCTGCCCGGAATCGCCCACCCCGACCAGCAGGCCGGGGGCTCCGTGGCGGCCGTCGTCGTCCTCGCCGCGGGGCAGGGCACGCGGATGCGGTCGGCGACGCCCAAGGTCCTGCACCCGCTGGGCGGCCGCAGCATGCTCGGGCACGTGCTCGCCGCCGCGGCGCCGCTCGGGGCCGGCAGCACGCTGGTCGTCGTCGGCGCCGGCCGCGAGGCCGTGGTCGAGCACCTGGCCGCCGTGGCGCCCGGGGCCCGGCCGGTGGTGCAGGAGGAGCAGCGGGGCTCGGGGCACGCCGCGCAGGTGGCCCTCGACGCCGTCCCGGACCTCGAGGGCGCCGTCCTGGTCTGCAACGGCGACTCGCCGCTGCTCACCGCGCGGACCCTCGCGGCGCTGGTGGCCGCGCACTCCGAGGCGGGCAGCGTCTTCACCGTGCTGACCGCGGAGGTCGACGACCCGACGGGGCTGGGCCGGATCGTCCGCGGCGACGACGGGCGGCCCCGGGCGATCGTCGAGGAGCGGGACGCCACCGACGAGCAGCGCGCCCTCCGCGAGGTCAACGCCGGTGTCTACGTCGCGAACGCGGCGACCCTGCGCCGGGTGCTCGCCGGCCTGTCGACCGACAACGCCCAGGGCGAGCAGTACCTGACCGACGCGCTGGCCCCGCTGGTGGACGGCGGCGCGCCGGTCGCGGCCGTGCGGGCCGACGACCCGGTCGACGTCCTCGGCTGCAACGACCGCCGGGAGCTGGCCGCCCGCCGCCGGGTGCTCAACGACCGCGTGCTCGACGAGCTGATGGTCGCCGGCGTCACCGTCGTCGACCCGGCGACCACGTGGGTCGACGTCACCGTCACGGTCGA
This sequence comes from Trujillonella humicola, assembly GCF_046233715.1. Taxonomy (NCBI): domain Bacteria; kingdom Bacillati; phylum Actinomycetota; class Actinomycetes; order Geodermatophilales; family Geodermatophilaceae; genus Trujillonella; species Trujillonella humicola. The sequence goes on from NZ_JBJNRJ010000004.1 coordinate 137,013, forward strand.
GGCGGACGCCGTGCTGCAGCCGGGCACCCAGCTGCACGGGACGACGCGGGTGGCCGGCGGCGCGGTCGTCGGCCCGGACACCACGCTGACCGACTGCGAGGTGGGGGAGGGCGCCTCGGTCGTCCGCTCGCACGGCAGCGGGTCGGTCATCGGACCGGACGCCGTCGTCGGCCCCTTCAGCTACCTGCGCCCCGGCAGCCGGCTGGCCCGCGGCGCGAAGGTCGGCGCGTTCGTCGAGACCAAGAACGTCGACCTCGGCGAGGGCTCGAAGGTGCCGCATCTCTCCTACGTGGGCGACGCCACCATCGGCGCCGGCTCCAACGTCGGCGCGGCGACGGTCTTCGTCAACTACGACGGCGTCGCCAAGCACCACACCACGGTGGGTGACCACGTGCGCATCGGCAGCGACACGATGCTGGTCGCGCCGGTCACGGTGGGTGACGGTGCGTACACCGCGGCCGGCTCGGTGATCACCGAGGACGTCCCGCCCGGGGCCATGGGCGTGGCGCGGGCCAAGCAGCGGAATGTGGCAGGCTGGGTGAGCCGCCGACGCCCGGGCACCGCCGCCGCGCGCGCTGCAGCGGCGGCCGGGGATGCAGGTGCCGTCGGCGCGGCAGAGACTCGACCCCGGACCGACGAGAGCCGATCCGCGGCTCCCGAGACGCACTCCGACGAGTAGGGGCAGTCGATCCGATGAGCGCCATCCGGCAGACCACCAGCAAGAGCCTGATGCTGTTCTCCGGCCGGGCCTTCCCGCAGCTGACCGACGAGATCGCCGGTCACCTGGGCGTGACGCCGACCCCGACGGCCTCCTACGAGTTCGCCAACGGCGAGCTTTTCGTCCGGTTCGAGGAGTCGGTCCGCGGCTGCGACGCGTTCGTCGTGCAGAGCCACACCGCGCCGCTGAACACCTGGCTGATGGAGCAGCTGATCATGGTGGACGCGCTCAAGCGGGCCTCGGCGAAGCGGATCACCGTCGTCGCCCCCTTCTTCCCCTACGCCCGCCAGGACAAGAAGCACCGCGGCCGCGAGCCCATCTCCGCCCGCCTGGTCGCCGACCTGTTCAAGACCGCCGGCGCCGACCGGCTGATGACCGTGGACCTGCACACCGCGCAGATCCAGGGCTTCTTCGACGGTCCGGTCGACCACCTGTTCGCCCTCGACCTGCTGGTCGACCACGTCCGCGACCGCTGCGCCGACCGCGACGTCACGATCGTCTCCCCGGACGCCGGCCGGGTGCGGGTGTCCGAGCGGTGGAGCGACAAGCTCGGCGGCGTCCCGCTGGCCTTCATCCACAAGACCCGCGACCCCATGCGCCCCAACGAGGTGGTGGCCAACCGCGTGGTCGGCGAGGTCGAGGGCCGGGTCTGCATCCTCGTCGACGACATGATCGACACCGGGGGCACGATCGTGAAGGCCGCCGAGACCCTCTTCGAGGCCGGCGCGGCCGACGTCATCGTGACCGCGACCCACGGCGTGCTCTCCGGTCCGGCGGTGGACCGGCTGAAGAACAGCCGCGTGAGCGAGGTCGTCATCACCAACACGCTGCCGATCGAGCCGGAGCGGCAGTTCGACAAGCTCACCGTCCTCTCCATCGCCCCCCTGCTGGCACGCGCGATCAAGGAGGTCTTCGAGGACGGGAGCGTCACCTCCCTCTTCGACGGCGCCAGCTGAGTACCCGGTGATCATCGGCGGGTGGCTGCGGCGACCGGCGTGTCGGTCAGCCATCCGACGATGATCAACAGGGTGGGGTAGGCTCGTGCACTGCCCGGCGAGGGAGATCCGTCTCCGTTATCGACGTGCGTGCGCTCCTCGTGGTGTGCCCGTGCGCGTGCGCCGGCCCCAGACCCCAGATCGAGGAGCACACCACCGTGGCTGACCACCGCCTCGCCGCCGAGGCCCGCACCGAGTTCGGCAAGGGCAGCGCCCGCCGCACGCGCCGGGCCGGCCGCATCCCCGCCGTCCTCTACGGGCACGGTCAGGACGTCGTCCACCTGTCGCTGCCGGCCCGCGAGTTCGCCGCGGTGCTGCGCAACGGCGGCCCGAACGCGCTCATCACCGTCGAGCTCGACGGCACGGAGCACCTGGCCCTCACCAAGGCCGTGCAGCGCGACCCGCTGACCCGCGTGCACGAGCACGTCGACCTGCTCGTCGTCCGCCGCGGCGAGAAGGTCACCGTCGACGTCCCGGTCGTGACCGTCGGCGACGCGGCCCCCGAGACGCTGGTCAGCATCGAGCTGAACACCGTGTCGGTCGAGGCCCCCGCCACCTCGATCCCCGAGAGCATCGAGGTCGACCTCGCCGGACGCGAGGCCGGCCAGGGCGTCACCGCCGGCGAGCTGCGGCTTCCGGACGGCGTCACCGTGCTCACCGACGCCGCCGCGCTGGTCGTCAACGTCATGCCCGCCCCGACCGCCGAGGCGCTCGAGGCCGAGCTCGCCGACGCCGAGGCCGAGGCCGGGATCGAGCGCGAGGAGTCCGCTCCGGCCGAGGAGGGCACCGGCGAGGGCGACGTCGTCCCCGAGCCGCAGGACCAGGGCAGCGGCGAGTCGATGGACGCCGCCGGGAACAGCTGAGGCATCCGCTGACCGAGAGCACGACCCGCAGGGGCGCCGGCACCGCCGGCGCCCCTGCGGCGTCCCCACCGTCCGAGGGTCCGTTCGTGGTCGTCGGCCTCGGCAACCCCGGCCCGGCCTACGCCGGCAACCGGCACAACGTCGGCGCGATGGTGCTCGACGAGCTCGCGGCCCGAGCCGGCGCGAAGCTGTCCCCGGGCAAGGGCGCCCGGTCGCGCGCGCTGGTCGCCGAGGGCCGGCTGGCCGGGCGCCGCGTGCTGCTGGCGAGGCCCACCTGCTACATGAACGAGTCCGGCGGCCCGGTGCGCGGGCTGCTCGACTGGGCCAAGGTGCCGGCCGACGACCTCGTCGTCGTCCACGACGAGCTCGACATCCCCTTCGCCGCGGTGCGGCTCAAGCGCGGCGGTGGCGAGGGCGGCCACAACGGGCTGCGCTCGATCAGCCGGTCCACCGGGACCAAGGACTACCTCCGGGTGCGCGTCGGCATCGGCCGCCCGCCCGGCCGGCAGGACCCGGCGGACTTCGTCCTCAAGGACTTCTCGGCGACCGAGCGCAAGGAGCTCGACCTGCTGCTCGCCGAGGCGGCCGACGCCACCGAGGAGCTGCTGGCCCGCGGGCTCGAGGCGGCGCAGAACGTGGTGCACCCCCGCACCTGAGGCGGCGGCCGATCACGCTGAGTGGTCGCCAGGTGACCGTTCCGCTCGCTCCTGAGGGTGAACGATCCGGTTCCGTGTTGACCCTCCGGTGACCGACTGTGAGTGTCCTCTGTGCTGCCGGGAGTCACGACGGCGGAAACGTGCACGTCAGGTGCCGATCCGCCCGGATTCCCGGCCACACAGTGTCACGTCGGTGTCCGGGGGGAACCGTGCTACTCGATCACGAGCGCGTCAGACTGGGATCCGCATCCGTGCGGGCCTCCGCGGCACCGGCCGTGCCGTTCGCGCCGCGGGCCGTCGTCCGCCGGACGCCGCCGGGCTGGGTCCGCCGGTACACGCTGACCCTGGTCGCGATCGAGTCGCTGGCCGCCGCGGTCGCCGCCGGCACCGTGCTCGCCGTGCACGCGTCGGCGCTGAGCGCCGGCAACCCGCTGCTGTGGGCCGCCGCGGCGCTGGTCGTCGCCTGGCCGCTGCTGCTCGCCGCCAACGGCGCCTACGGGCAGCGCGCCTTCGGCACCGGCAGCGACGAGTACCGCCGCGTCGGCCGCGCCGGCGTCCTCCTGCTGGCGACGCTGGGCCTGGTCTCCTACGCCGCCGCCCTGGACCTCTCGCGCGGCCTCGTCGTCGTCGCGGTCCCGGCGCTGACCGTCGCGACCCTGCTCGAGCGCTACGCCGCCCGGCTCTGGCTGCAGCGGCTGCGCGCCCGGGGCTCGTGCACCACGCGGGTCATCGTCGTCGGCCGTGGCGGTGCGGTCCTCGAACTGGTCGACCGCGTGCGCCGCGAGCGCTTCGCCGGGATGGACGTCGTCGCGGCGTGCGTGACCCCCGCCGACCGGGCGCGGGTGGGTGCGGCGCTGCAGGTTCCCGTCGGCGGGCTGGACGACGTCGTCGCGATGGCCGGCCGCCTCGGCGCGGACACGATCGCCGTGACCTCGGCCAGCGAGACCGCCGCCCAGTACCTGCGCCAGCTGTCCTGGCAGCTGGAGGGCACGGGCATCGAGCTGCTGGTCGCCCCCGGACTGATCGAGGTCGCCGGCCCGAGGCTGCACATCCGCCCCTTCGAGGGCCTCCCGCTGCTCGCCGTCGAGCAGCCGCGCTTCGAGGGCTGGCGCCGCCTGGTCAAGGGCGGGCTGGACCGGACCGTCGCCGCGGTCGCCCTGCTGCTGCTCGCGCCGGTGATGCTCGCGATCGCGCTGGCCGTGAAGCTGGGCAGCGCGGGGCCGGTGCTGTACCGCCAGGAGCGGGTCGGGGTGAACGGCCGGACCTTCACGATGCTGAAGTACCGCAGCATGGTCGTCGACGCCGACCGGCAGGTGGCGGCGCTGAGCGCGGAGAACATCTCCGACGGGCTGCTGTTCAAGATGCGCGTCGACCCGCGGGTCACCCCGGTCGGCCGGCTGCTGCGCCGGCTCTCCCTGGACGAGCTGCCCCAGCTGCTCAACGTGCTCGGCGGGTCGATGTCGCTGGTCGGCCCGCGGCCGCCGCTGCCCGGGGAGGTCGCGCGGTACGACACCCAGGTCAGCCGGCGGCTGCTGGTCAAGCCCGGCCTCACGGGGCTGTGGCAGATCTCCGGCCGCAGCGACCTCCCGTGGGAGGAGGCCGTCCGCCTGGACCTGCGCTACGTGGAGAACTGGTCGATGGCCATGGACCTGCTGATCCTCGTGAAGACGTTCCGCGCGGTGCTGAGCCGCTCCGGCGCCTACTGAGCCGGCGACCGGCCCGGCGCCGGGGCCCGCCGCGAGCGTGCGAGCGGCGGGGGGCACCGGGGGTCCTCCCTCTCACCCGCCGGGGGGACGACCGCCCCCACCTGCGTCTCCAGGATCGAGGAGGTCCTGCCGATCAGGGCAGGGACCGACCGATCGACGAACGGACTCCCGATGGACCGCATGAGCATCGCCATGGTGGGGACGCGCGGCGTCCCCGCGCGATACGGCGGCTTCGAGACCGCCGTGGAGGAGATCGGTCGCCGGCTGGTCGACCGCGGGCACCGGGTGGTCGTGTACTGCCGCACGGTGCCCGGGTCCGACGAGCAGCCGCCCGCCGAGCACCTGGGCATGGAACTGGTGCACCTGCCGGCCGCCCGCCGCCGCTCGCTGGAGACCCTGAGCCACACCGCGCTGTCGGTCCGCCACCTGGTCACCCACCGCACCGACGCCGCCTTCGTGTTCAACGCGGCGAACTCCCCGCTGCTGCCGGTGCTCCGCGCGGCCCGCATCCCGGTCGCCACGCACGTCGACGGGCTGGAGTGGAAGCGCGCCAAGTGGGGCGGCACGGGCCGGCGCTACTACCGGGTGGCCGAGAGCCTGGCCGTGCGCTGGTCGGACGCGCTGATCGCCGACGCGCAGGGCATCGCCGACTACTACACCGACGCCTTCTCCGCGCCCACAGTCCTGCTCACCTACGGCGCGCCGATCATCGAGCCCGGTACCGGCAAGCTCGGGGAGCTCGGGCTCGAGCCGGGTGGCTACCACCTGGTCGTGGCCCGGTTCGAACCGGAGAACCACGTCGACCTGATCGTGCAGGGGTACAGGCGCAGCGAGGCCACCAGGCCGCTGGTCGTCGTCGGCTCGGCTCCCTACGCCGACGAGTACACGAAGCGGGTGCACTCGCTGGCCGACGACCGGGTCCGCTTCCTCGGCGGGGTCTGGGACCAGGAACTGCTCGACCAGCTCTACGCGCACAGCGCCACCTACCTGCACGGCCACTCCGTGGGCGGGACCAACCCCTCGCTGCTGCGGGCCATCGGCGCCGGGGCGGCGGTGACGGCCTTCGACTGCTCCTTCAACCGGGAGGTGGTCGCCGACGCGGGGCGCTTCTTCCGCACCCCGGAGGACGTCGCCCGTGAGATCGCCGGCGTGGAGGCCGACCCGGCCCGCGCCGCCCGCGACGGGCGCCGCGCCCGCGAGCTGGCCCGCGGCTACGACTGGGACCAGGTGGCGGCCGGCTACGAGGAGCTCGCCGGGGACCTGGTGGCCCGCCGCTTCCCGCGCCGCCGGCCCAGCGGCCGTCGCCGTCCCACCGACGCGGACCTGCCGCTGGGGGCACCGGTCCCGGAGGTCGCCGCCGCACCCGCCGCCGCACCCGCCGCCGTCCCGGCGCAGCCGGACACCCCGCCCGACAACGTGGTGCACCTGCCCACCCCGGTCGCATCACCGGGGTGGCAGCAGTACCCGGCGGCCCAGCAGTGACCGGCGCCGCGGGCGCATGCCGGCCGGAGACGAGGAGACGGACCCGATGACCACCCAGGTCGACCAGACCCCGGACGTGGCGCCGCCGCGCCGGCGGCGGCCCGGCCGCCGCACCATCGCGCTCGCGGTGGCCGCCGCCGTGGTGCTCGTGGCGCTCGCCGTGCTCCTGCTGGTGCGCGGCGGCGACGACGCGGCCGGGACGCCGGCCGGCAGCACGGCGGACGCCGGCCCGGCCCTGCCGCCGGCGCCGAGCTCCGCCCCGGCGCCCGAGCCGACCCCCGAGCCCCCGCTCGAGGGGTCCGACGCCCTCCCGCCGACCCAGGACCCCGTGGCGCTGGACCAGACCGCCGCCGTGGGCGACGGCGTCACGGTCGACGTCGTGGGCCTCGAGGGCATCGAGGGAGCCGCGACCGGTCCGGGCAACGTCGCCGGCCCGGCGCTGCGCGTCACCGTGCGGCTGACCAACGGGACCCCGGAGCCGGTCTCCCTCGACGGCACCGCGGTGGACCTGCGCTACGGCTTCGACCAGGCGCCGGCCTCGCCGCTGGAGGACCCGTCGCAGGTGCGCTTCTCCGGTGTCGTGGAGCCGGGGGCCAGCGCCGAGGGCACCTACGTCTTCAGCGTCCCGGTCGACGCCCGGGACGCCGTGACCGTCATCGTCGGCTACGCGCCCGGCGCTCCGTTCGTCGTCCTCACCGGTTCCGCCGGCTGACCTCACCGCACCTCCCGACGGGGCCCCGGCGCCTCGCGCCGGGGCCCCGCCGGCGTTCCCGGGATCTGGGCGTGACGCGTCCGGCGATCACCCTCCGTCAGGGCCGTCTTGCGGAGATCTTGCGCTGAGCAGGGCCGTTTCACTCCCCCAGGGGATGCCGCCCCCGTCGTCGTCACGCTTAGTGTCGATCCGCTGGACCGCGTGACCGTCACGCGGAGTGGCTCAACACGGGGGAAGACCGATGTCTGCACCGACGGCCGTGACGCCGAGGAAGGCCCTGGCGGGCCTGCTCAGCGCGCTCCTGCTCTCCGGGGTCCTCGCCGGGCTCTTCACCCCCGCGACGGCTCGGGCCGACTCGGCGCCGATCGACGTGACCGACCCGCGGACGCCGACCACGGTGACCGCCGACGCCCTGCCCACCGTGCAGATCAACGGTGTGGCGTGGGCCCAGGTCGTCGTCGGCAACACCGTGTACGTCGGTGGCCGCTTCACCAGCGCCCGGCCCGCGGGCGCGCCGGCGGGCGTGCAGGAGTCCGCGCGCAGCAACCTGCTGGCCTACGACATCCGCACCGGCAACCTGATCACCTCCTTCGCCCCGGCGGTCAACGGGCAGGTGCTGGCGCTGGCCGCCTCCCCGGACGGCTCCCGCGTGTACATCGGCGGTGACTTCTACTCCGTCAACGGTCAGGACCGCTCCCGCGTGGCCGCCTTCGACACGGCCACCGGCCAGCTGGTGTCGACCTTCCGCCCGGCCGTGACCGGCCAGGTCCGGGCCATCGCCGCCACGAGCAGCACCGTCTACCTCGGTGGTGGCTTCAGTGCGGTCGGCGGCGTCGGCCGCAACCGCCTCGCGGCCGTGTCCGCCTCGAACGGCTCCCTGCTGCCGTGGGCGCCGCAGCCCGGTGCCGGCCCGGCCGGCTGGGGCCGCGCCAGCGACCCGGCCACGCAGACCGCGACCACCAACGACGTGATGTCGATCGTCGTCGCCGGGCCCAGCGGCCAGGTCGTCGTCGCCGGCCGCTTCTACTACATGAACGGCACGCAGAACATCGGCGTGGCCGCCGTCGACGGGACCACCGGGGCCAACCGGCCGTTCGCGATCAACGCGTTGATCCGCAACTTCGGCGTGAACGCCGCCGTCTACAGCCTGAGCACCGACGGCACCAACGTGTACGGCGCGACCTACGACTTCTACGGTCCCGGCAGCCTCGAGGGCCCGTTCGCCGCGCGTGCCGACGGCGGCGCCCCGGTGTGGTTCGCCCCGTGCCGCGGTGACACGTACTCCACGTTCCCCTTCGGCGGCGCCCTCTACACCGCCGGGCACGCCCACGACTGCCGCTCCCTGGCGAGCTTCCCCGAGCAGAACCCCCGCCACCACTGGTTCGGCACGGCGATGAGCATCGCCCCGACGCAGACGGTCCTGTCCGGCAACACGTTCGGCGACATCTCCTACGTCGGCCAGCCGGCGCCCACGCTGGACGCGTGGCAGCCGCGGTTCGTCGCCGGCACCTTCACCGGTCAGTACCAGGCCGGCTGGAGCGTCTCGGGCAACAGCGACTACGTCGTCTTCGCCGGCGAGTTCCCGTCGGTCAACGGCGTCGGCCAGCAGGGCCTGGTGCGGTTCGCCCGCGCCGACAAGGCGCCCAACCGGGTCGGCCCGCGCGGCGACACCATCGCCTTCACGCCCACCGCCACCATGGTCCCCGGCGGCGTGCGGGTGTCCTGGCGTGCGGTGTACGACGACGACAACGCCGAGCTGACCTACCGGGTCTACCGCGACAGCGAGACCGCCGCCCCGGCCTGCGAGGTCGTCCGCCCGTCGCAGTGGTGGAACCGGCCGACCTGGTCGTGCACCGACACCGGCGCCACCGCCGGCGCCCACCGGTACCTGGTGACCGCGACCGACGCCGCCGGCAACCGGGTGGCCTCGAGCTGGGTGGACGCGACCGTCGGCGCCGCCAACAGCAGCGCCGCCCGCGCCTACGCCACGGTCGTCGCCCGCGACGGCGCCCTCGACCACTGGTCGCTCGGCGAGACCTCCGGCCTGCTCGCCTACGACCGGCTCGGCGCGGCCGACCTGCGCATCAACTCCGGCGTGACCCTGAACCAGGCCGGTGCCGTCGCCGGCGACGCCGACCGCGCGTTCGCCTTCGGCGGGACGTCGTCGGGCTACCTGGCCACCACGACCAGCGTCGCGGCGCCGCAGAGCTTCTCCGTCGAGGCGTGGTTCTCCACCACGTCGCGCAACGGCGGCAAGATCGTCGGCTTCGGCAACGTGTCCAGCGGCACCAGCAGCACCTACGACCGGCAGATCTCCATGGACACCACCGGCCGCATCTCGCTGGGCATCCGGCAGACCAACGGCACGCTGGTCTACGTCACCTCGACCGCCACCTTCAACGACGGGCAGTACCACCACGTCGTCGGTTCGCTGAGCCACCTGGGCATGCAGCTCTACGTCGACGGCGTCCTGGTCGGCTCCCGGGCCGACGTCACCCGCGCCGCCCAGTACAACGGCTTCTGGCGGGTCGGCGGCGACTCGATGGCCACCGGCACCGGCGCCGCCTGGTTCAACGGGCGCATCGACGAGGTGGCCGTGTACCCGCGGGCGCTGACCGCCGCGCAGGTGGCCGCGCACGAGACCACCGGCCGCACCGGCGCCCCGCCGAACGTCGTCCCGACCGCGGCGTTCACCGTCAGCTCGACCGACCTGGCGGCCGCCTTCGACGCCTCGGCCTCGGCCGACGTGGACGGCCGGGTCACGGCCTACGCCTGGGACTTCGGTGACGGGCGCACCGGCAGCGGCGCGACCGTCCGGCACACCTACGCCGCCGCCGGCACCTACCCGGTGCGGCTGACGGTGACCGACGACCGCGGCGGCGAGGGCACCCTCGTCCGCGACGTGACCGTCACCGCGCCGCCCGTCGGCCCGGGCTCGATCGCCGCCGACACGTTCGGCCGCGAGGTCGCGCAGGGCTGGGGCACCGCCGACCGCGGCGGTGTGTGGAGCGCGGTGGGTGCGACCTCGGTGACCGGTGGCGCGGGCCAGCTGGCCCCGGCCGCCGGCGCGAGCGCCAGCGCGACGCTGGGCTCGGTCGACCGCATGGACGTCGCCGTCCAGGTCGCGGTCACCCTGCCCCAGGCGGCCACGGGCGGCGGCACGTACCTGAGCCTGGCCGCCCAGAGCGTCGGCGCGAACGACTACCGCGTGAAGATGCGGTTCCGCGCCGACGGCCAGGCCGAGATCATGCTGGTCCGGGTCGTGAACGGGCAGGAGACCGTCCTGGACGGCTACATGCTCGCCGGCGGCTACACCCCGGGCACCTCGCTCACGGTCCGGTTCGAGACCAGCGGCGCCTTCCCGACCACGCTGAAGGTCAAGACGTGGCGGACGGGCACGGCGGAGCCGGCGGCGTGGAACCTCACCCGCACCGACGCCACCGCCGCCCTGCAGCGCAGCGGCGCCGTGCAGATCTCCGAGTACGTCTCGGCCAGCGCCACCCGCGCCTCGGTCGTCCGGGTGGACGACCTGCGGGTCGAGCCGGCCGGCACGGTGGCCCAGGCGCCGAACCAGGCGCCGGTGGCGGCGTTCACCGCCACGGTGTCGGGTCTGACGGCCAGCGTGGACGGGTCGGGGTCGACCGACGACGCCGCGGTGACCGGGTACGCCTGGGACTTCGGCAACGGGCAGACCGCGACCGGGGCGACGGCGTCGCACACCTACGCGACGGCGGGCACCTACACGGTGCGGCTGACCGTGACCGACGCCGCGGGCCTGACCGGCACCACGACCCGCTCGGTGACCGTCACCGCCCCGCCCGTGGGCGGCCCGATCGCGGCCGACACCTTCGGCCGGACCGTGGCGTCGGGTTGGGGCACCGCCGAGACCGGCGGCGCGTGGAGCACGGCCGGCGCCACCTCGGTGACCGACGGCGCGGGCCAGCTCGGCGGCGCCAAGGGTGCCGGGTCGCAGGCCCGCCTCGGCTCGGTCAGCGTGACCGACTCGACGGTGCAGGCGACCCTGACGATGCCGCAGCTCGCGACCGGCGGCGGCTTCTACGTCAGCGTGGCCTCCCGCAGCGTCGGCCTGACCGACTACCGGGTGAAGATGCGGTTCCGCGCCGACGGCCAGGTCGAGGTCATGCTCGTCCGCACGGTCGACGACGTGGAGACCATCCTCGGCGGGTACCTGCTGTCCGGCGGCTACACGGCCGGCACGCCGCTCGCCCTGCGGTTCGAGGTCAGCGGTACCGCGCCGACGACCCTGCAGGTCAAGGTGTGGCGGGCCGGGACGGCCGAGCCGGCCGCCTGGGGCCTGACCCGCACCGACGCCACCGCGGGCCTGCAGCGCGCGGGTGCCCTGTCCCTGTTCACCTACACGTCGGGCAGCGCCACGGCGACGGCGACCGTGCGGATCGACGACCTGCGGGTCGACGCGCCCGGCACGGCGCAGCCGGAGCCGGTGAACCAGGCGCCGGTGGCGGCGTTCACCGCCACGACCTCGGGTCTGACCGCGAACGTGGACGGGTCGGGGTCGACCGACGACGCCGCGGTGACCGGGTACGCCTGGGACTTCGGCAACGGGCAGACCGCGACCGGGGCGACGGCGTCGCACACCTACGCGACGGCGGGCACCTACACGGTGCGGTTGACCGTGACCGACGCCGCGGGCCTGACCGGCACCACGACCCGCTCGGTGACCGTCACCGCCCCGGCCCCGCAGCCGGAGCCGGAGCCGGTGAACCAGGCCCCGGTGGCGGCGTTCACCGCCACGACCTCGGGTCTGACGGCCAGCGTGGACGGGTCGGGGTCGACCGACGACGCCGCGGTGACCGGGTACGCCTGGGACTTCGGCAACGGGCAGACCGCGACCGGGGCGACGGCGTCGCACACCTACGCGACGGCGGGCACCTACACGGTGCGGCTGACCGTGACCGACGCCGCGGGCCTGACCGGCACCACGACCCGCTCGGTGACCGTCACCGCCCCGGCCCCGCAGCCGGAGCCGCAGGTCCCCGCGCTGGCCGCGGACGCCTTCGAGCGCCAGGTCACCGGTGGCTGGGGCACGGCCGACGTCGGCGGCCCCTGGTTCATCCACGGCGTGGCGGCCAACGCCTCCGTCGCCGACGGCGCCGGCCGGCTGGCCGGGCCCGTGGGCCAGGGCACCGCTGCGGTCCTCACCCAGTTCTCGCGGCAGGACGTCGCGGTGCAGGTCTCGCTGACCGTGCCCCAGGCGCCCACCGGGGGCGGGACCTACGTCAGCCTCGCCGCGCGGAACGTCGGGCTGACCGACTACCGGGTGAAGCTGCGGTTCCGCGCCGACGGCCAGGTCGAGGTCATGCTGGTCCGCAACGTGAACGGCCAGGAGACCATCCTGGGCGGCTACCTGCTGGCCGGCGGCTACCGGCCGGGCACCACGCTGCACGTGCGGTACGACGTCGGCGGCGCCACGACGACGACCTTCTCGGTCAAGGCGTGGGCCGAGGGCACGGCCGAGCCGGCTGCCTGGCAGCTGACCCGGACCGACGCCACCGCGGCCCTGCAGCGGCCGGGCACGGTCGGCTTCGAGCACTACGTGACCGCCAGCGCGACCGCCGCCTCCCCGATCCGCTTCGAGCAGCTGTGGATCGGTGAGTCGGGCACGGCCCCGGCTGCGCCGTGACCCCGGTCGCCGCGGCTAGCGTGTCGCGGATGACCCCGCAGAGCCCCCGGGCCGCCGCCGACCGCGGCGGCCCGGGGGGCCTGGGAGTGGTCGTCGTCAACTACGGGTCCAGCGCCCTGCTGCGGCGCAACCTCGCCGGTGCCGGGCCGCTCGGCCCCGACGTCGCGGTCGTGGTGGTGGACAACCACAGCACCGATGCCGAGCGGGCCGCGGTGACGGCGCTCGCGGCCGAGCAGGGCTGGGAGCTGGTGGCCCTCCCGGACAACCGGGGCTTCGGTGCGGCGTCCAACGCCGGCTTCGCCCGGGCCCGGGAGCTCGGCTGCGCCACCTTCTGCTGCCTCAACCCCGACGCCTCGATCACCCCCGCGGTGCTCGAGGAGCTGCGCCGGGCCAGCCTGGCCGAGCCGCTGGCGGTGATCGCGCCCCGGATCGTCGACTCGACCGGCGCCACGGTGTTCGCCGGGTCGACGCTGGGGCTGCGCGACGGGCGCACCGGGGCCGCGCACAGCCGCACCCGCTCGCGGGGACCGGTGGAGGACTGGCTGACCGGCGCCTGCCTCGTGGTGTCGGCGGAGATGGTCGACCGGACCGGCGGCTACGACGAGGGCTATTTCCTCTACTGGGAGGACGTCGACCTCAGCCACCGGGCGCTGGCGGCCGGCGGCACGCTCGTCGTCCGCGACGACCTGGTGGCCGTGCACGACGAGGGCGGCACGCAGGGGGAGCGGGAGGGCGACGCGAAGTCCGACCTGTACTACCGCTACAACTGCCGCAACCGGCTGGTCTTCGCCGCGCGCAACCTCTCCCGCCGGCAGCTGCTCGGCTGGCTGGTGCGCACGCCGCGGGTGAGCTGGGAGATCCTGCTGCGCGGCGGGCGGCGGCAGCTGGTGCACTCGCCGAAGCCGCTGCTGGCCGCGGTCCGCGGCACCCTGGAGGGGGCCGGGATCGCCCTGGCCGCGCTGGTCCGCCGGCCCTCACCCCACCCCCTGAGAGGGACGCGAGCGGCCCTTCCCCGGTGATGGGATACCGGGTGTGACCGCCACGACCCCGTCGCCGTCGATCCCGGCCCCGCCCGACGAGGGCGGGGTCCGGGTCACCGTCGCCGTGCCCACCTTCCGGCGACCGGAGGACCTGGCCGAGCTGCTGCCTCGGCTGCTGGAGCAGGTGGCCGAGGTGGGCGCCGGAGGCGGGTACGCCGCCGAGGTCCTCGTGGTCGACAACGACCCGGCCGGCAGCGCCGCCGCGGTCGTCGCCGCGGTGCCGGGCGTGCGCTACGTGGTGGAGACCCGGCCGGGGATCGCCGCGGTGCGCAACCGGGCGATGGACGAGGCCGCCGGGTCGCGGCTGCTCGCCTTCATCGACGACGACGAGCGCCCCTGCGAGAACTGGCTCGGTGCCCTGCTGGCCACCTGGGCCGGCTCGGGTGCGGCCGCCGTCTCCGGGCGGATCCTGGCCGACTACACCGGTGACGTCGACCCCTGGATCCTGGCCGGCCGGTTCTTCGTCCGCCGCCGGATGCCGACCGGCACCGAGATCGACGTCGCCGCCACCGGCAACCTGCTGCTCGACCTGGCGCAGGTGCGCGCCGCGGGCACCCGGTTCGAGTCCGCGCTCGGGCTGGCCGGCGGCGAGGACACCCTGTTCAGCCGCTCGCTGGCGCACGCCGGCGCGCGCATGGTGTGGTGCGACGAGTCGGCCGCGGTCGACCGCGTGCCGGCCGACCGGCTGACCCGGCGCTGGGTGCTCACCCGCGCCTGGAGCCACGGCAACGCCACCGTGCTCACCGAGCTGCGGCTGACCCCGGGCACGGCCGCCCGGCTGGGCATCCGCGCTCGCGGGGTGCTGCGCGGCCTGCTGCGGATCGGCGGCGGCGGGGCGCGCTGGGGCCTCGGCGTCCTCACCCGGTCCCTGACCCACCAGGCGCGCGGGGCGCGGGCGGTGCTCCGCGGCCTCGGCATGGTCGGCGGCGGGCTCGGCGTGGTCTACGAGGAGTACGCCCGGGACGGGCGCCGGTGGCGCCTGGGCCGGGTCACGCCCCGATGAGCGGCCCCGCCGTCCGCGGCTACCGCGCCGGGCGGCGCGCCGTGCTCACGGCCGCGCGCCGGGCGGCCGGCCCGGTGGCCGGCTCGGTCGTGTCGGTGCGGACGGCGAGCCCGTCGGTCGCGCTGACCTTCGACGACGGCCCCGAGCCCGGCGGCACCGACCGGGTGCTCGCCGCGCTGGCCGACGCCGGGGCGACCGCCACCTTCTTCGTGCTCATGACGCGGGTGCGCAAGTACCCGGCGCTGTTCCGCGAGGTCGTCGCCGCCGGGCACGAGGTGGCCCTGCACGGCGTCGACCACCGCCCGCTGCCGACCCTGCCGCCGCACGAGGTCGGGCCGACGATCCGGGCCGGCCGGGCCGAGCTCGAGGACGCGGTGGGCCGCGCCGTCCGCTGGCACCGGCCGCCCAACGGCCGGCAGACGCCGCGCACCTGGCGCGCCGTCGCCGGCGCCGGGCTGACCCCGGTGCTGTGGGGCCCCACCACCTGGGACTGGCGCGACGTGCCGCACGAGCGGCGCCTGGCGAAGGCCCGCGAGGGCGTGCACCGCGGGGCGATCGTGCTGGCGCACGACGGCTTCGCCGGGCCCGAGGACGGCGCTGACGACGGGCCGGCCCCGGTGCTGGACAAGGGCCGCCTGATCGCCGAGGTGCTGGCCGGCTACGCCGCCGACGGGTTGAGCGCCCGCTCGCTCGGCGAGGTGCTCGCCGAGGGCACCGCCGTGCGCGAGGGCCGCTTCCAGCGCTGATCACCGCGGCGGCATCGGCCGTCCGGCGTCCGGGTGCTCCTCCAGCGCGGCCAGCACCCGGTGCACGTTCTGACGGCCCTTGCCGTAGTCGAGGACGGTGGTCGGCACGACCGGCCGGCTCGTCACGTGCGCGGTCGGGGAGTGCGGGTCTCCGGTGAGCTGGACGGAGACCTCCTCGCCGAAGCTGCGCCACGTCCACCCGGTGCGGGCGGTGAAGCGGCCGCCGGCCGGATCGACGGCCTGTATCTGGGCGGGGAGCGCGGAGAGGGCCGCTGCGACGCGGTCCGGGAGGTCCGGGCCACCGCGCACCTGCACCGACGCGGCCTGCCGGGGCCCGTGCCGTTCCCCCGGCCGCGCCTCCCGGTCGGCCAGCAGGTCCGTGGTGCCGGTGAGGAGCGCGAAGACGCCGCCCGCCAGTGCCCCTCCCACGACACCCGCGAGCAGCCCGTCGGTCGCCGAGCCGGCGACGACGCCGACGACCAGCCCGACGATCACGCCGGCCGGGAGGCCGAAGGCGAGCAGGGGCAGCCCGTAGCTCCGCAGCGCGCGCACATCCGGATCCTGTCGGCCGGGGCGGTTGCCCGCGGCGGCGTCGGCGACCTTCCACCCGGTCGGGTGCACCGGACGTCCCGGGGTCCGCGGAGGAGGGTCCGCGGCGAGTCGTGGCTGGCGTCTCGACCGCTCCTGCTCCGGGACCGACCGGGTGCAGCCCCGTCAGGAACACTGCGGATGGCCGACGCGCCGGACCGGTGTCTCGGACCGCCGATCCGCGACGGTCGGTCGCCCGGTCATGGAAAGGGTGAATCGCGTGCGCAGGTGGGTCGTGGCGCTGGTGACGGGAGTCGGCGGTGCGGCGGCCGGTGCGGGAGCCGTGTACCTCAGCAGCGACGCCTTCCTCTACGGAGGCCGGGAGCACATCGACCTGGAGAGCTGGGTGGAGCGGGAGGACGCGTGGACCGAGCGCATGATGCCGAACGCACGCTGGGCCACCGAGGAGCTCTGCGGGGCCGACCTGCCGTGCATGCAGGCGGTTCAGGCGGACACCCTCACCATGTACCGCTTCGACGAGAGGGAGGACGCCGTCGCCGCCGCCCGCGACTTCGCGGGCGAGGCTTACCTCTCCGGCTGGATCGTCGTCCGCTTCGAGGCTGACGTCTTGAGCGCTGCCGAGCGCCGGGAGTTCGCCTACAGCCTCGACTGCATCAACGTCGGCGTCGCCGAAGGCGGCCTTGAGTGCTGACTGCTCACGACCGTCCGAACGGCCCACCGAAGGCCGGGGTGATCGAGTACGCGTTCGGGCAGCAAGCAGTGTCGCTGAACCGTCTTGGGGAGCGAGCCCGCGACGGCCGCCCTGAGCGGCCCACTCTGGGACACCGGTCTGCAGCGGTCGCAGCGGCAACAGTGTGCGCTGGTGGGTAGTCCCCGAGCCGGAAGCTGCACACCAGCGCACAGCGTCCCGACTCGTGCGGCTGTGTCCCTCAGGCCGCCTTCTGGACACCCGCGGGCGGCTTACGACGCGGCGCTCGTCCCCGGCCTCGGTGGGCGGACGGGCGTCGGCGCACGGCGAACGAAGGTCAGGAGCGCAGGGTCGCTCGCGCCCGCCGGTAGGCCTCGACGTGGGCCCGGCCGGCGTCGTCCCACTCCCGCCGGGAGAGGTCCGGCGGCGCGGCCGGGGGAGCGGCGCGCAGCCGATCCAGCGTCCCGGTCAGGTCCGCCCCGGTCAGCGGCGGCGTGAACGTGTGCACCCACCCCGGGCCGACCTCCTCGGCCAGCCGGCGGTTGACCTCGTTGTCCGGCACGAGCACCGGGGTGTCCAGGGAGAGCGCGGCCAGGGCGCCGCCGGAGTTGTGCATCTCCCGGTAGGGCAGCACGACGAGTTCGGCCTCGGAGACCTCGGCGACCAGGTCCCGGTCCGGAAGGAAGGTCAGCGACAGGCCGATCCGCTGGTCCGCCGCGGCGGCGGCGCGCAGCTGGTCGCCCAGCTCCTCGGAGGTGGGGCGACCGGCGACGCGCAGGCTGAGCCCGGCGTCGGTGGTCTCGCCGAACGCCTCGACCAGCCGGTCGACGCCCTTGTAGCGGCGCACCTGGCCGACGAAGGCCAGCCGGCCCGGGCAGCGCTCGCGCCGCGGGTGCGGGGAGTACCAGGGGCGGTAGTGCCCGTGCACGATCGTCTCGACCGGCGTGCCGCCGTCGAGTTCGGTGGTCTCGTTGATCCGGATGCGCAGCGCCGTGACCCGCTCGGCCCAGCGCAGCAGGACGACCTCGCGGCGGCTCAGGCCCTCCGGCAGCTCCAGGTTGTGCACGGTCCGCACCAGCGGCACCCGGGTGAGCCGCAGCCGCAGCAGGAAGAGCACGAACAGCGCCTGCCGGACGAGCTTCTTCACCGGGCCGTTGCCGTCGACCAGGATCTCCGGCCAGTGCGCGTGGAACGCGTCGTACCGGGCGGTCAGCGCCCGCCGCCACGAGAACGTGAGCACGGCGGCACCGGGGGTCCGGTCGAGGGCGTCCCGCAGCATGACGACGTACGGGTTGGTGGTCTCCCGCGGCTCCGGGAAGGACTGGAGCACGGTGAACGGCCGGGTGTCGTCGGCGCGCACGATCGGGGGGACCTCCCGGTCTCGGGTCGGGGCGGTGCCCGGGCGGGCGGTCACCGGCCGGCCATCGACCGGACGAAGGCGAGGACGACGGCGAGGTCGGCACGGACCGTCCGGGAGACGCCGGCGAGCAGGCCCAGCGCCGCGGCCCCGGCCAGCACCGCGAGCGGGAGCTCGAGGAGGGCCGGGAGCCCGCCGGCCACCAGGCAGGCGAGCCACGCGGCTGCGCCCACCGGCACGGCGAGCCCGAGGATGCGCAGGGCCCCGAACGCGAGCACCCGGCCGGGGAACTCGGTCACCCGCGACAGCCACCACAGCGACAGCGGCCACTCGAGGAAGGCCGCCAGCGCGTAGCCGGCGGCCACGCCCACCACGCCCCAGGCGCTGCCCGCGATCACGCAGACCAGGCGCAGCACCGAGGCGCCGACGGTGTAGCGGAACAGCGCCGCCCCCAGCCCGCGCGTCAGGTAGGTCCACAGCCCGACGTAGGCCAGCGTCTGGGACGCCGCCGCCACGGCCAGCAGCGCCAGGACCGGCGTCACCTCGGTCCAGCGCGGCCCCAGGAACAGGTCGACGACCGGTGCCGCGGCGCCGGCCACCACGCCCAGGGACACCACGATCGGGATGCCCAGCGCGAGCTGCCCGCGGCGCAGGTACTCGTCGAACTGCGCGCGGTCGCCCTGCAGCCGCGCCAGCACCGGCAGCGCCACCGAGGTGGCGGGGGAGCGCAGCTGGTTGAGCGGCGTCATCAGCAGCTGGAACGCGCGGTTGTAGAGGCCGAGCGAGGCGGGATCCAGCCGCAGCCCGATGATCACCGTGTCGACGTTGTTGCCGGCGTAGTTGATCAGCTGCGTGCCCACCAGCTGCGAGCCGAAGGTCAGGAACGGGCGCAGGCCCGCGGTCCGGCGCGGTCGGCCGGGCCACCAGCGCGCCGGGACGGCGACCAGGACCAGCGCCACCGCCGACTGCACGAGCACCTGCGCGACCAGCGCCCAGTAGCCGGCGCCGAGCGCCGCGAGGACGACGGCGGCCACCGCGGCGGCGGCCTGCGCGCCCACGTCGGCGACGACGAGAGCCCGGAAGTCCATCCGCCGGGTCAGCGTGACCCGGAACTGCGTGGACATCCCGTTGAGCACGAACGCCAGCGACAGCACCACGGTGATGCCGGTCAGCGCGGGCCGGTCGAAGAGGTCGGCCAGCAGCCCGGCGCAGGCCGCCACGACCAGGCACAGCAGCACGCCCATGGCCGAGTTGATCCAGAACAGCGCGTCCCGCACCGGGCGGGTGAGCTCCGGCGCGCGGACCGCGGCCGTGCTCAGCCCGAAGTCGCGGACGATCTCGCCGATGCCCACGACGACCAGGACGATCGCCAGCAGGCCGTAGTCCTCCGGCAGCAGCAGCCGCGCCAGCACGACGATCGAGCCGAACTGGATGACGATCCGCAGGGCCTGGCCGACCAGCGTGATGCCGGCGGCGCGCCCGGCCTTGGTCCGGCCCTCCAGCGGCTCGTCGGAGGTGGGCGGCGGCGCCGCGGTGGCGGTCACGGGGTGCCCGCCGGGACGGCGGCGACGGCGCGGTCGGCGCCCCCGGCGGTGGTTCCGGCGGCGCCCCCGGCGGGGGACCCGGCCGGGGGCGGCGGGACCGGGTGCACGCCCGAGCTGGCCAGCACCAGCGCCACCAGCAGGACCGCGGTGGCGCTCCACTCCAGCAGATCGAACGACATGACCATCCCGATCACGAGCAGGGCCGCCGGCCGGACCTGCGGGTCCCCGCGCAGCAGCCCGAGGGCGAGGATCGCGACGAGCGCCGCGAGGCCCACCAGCCCGGCGACGGCGAAGGTCGCCACCAGCTGGTTGTCCACCGCGAAGAACCCGTCCAGCTGGAGCAGCCCGGCGTCGAACAGGTCGTCCAGGGAACCGGTCCCGCTGCCCAGCAGGGTCTGCGCGAGCGGCCGGTCGAACAGTCGCACCGCGGCGTCGAGCGCGGCGAGCCGGTGGGTGAGCGACCCGGTGCCCTGCAGGCTGTCGAGCGCCGGGATGTCGGCGTCCCGCACCACCAGCGCCACGCCGGCCAGCCCGAGCACCGCCGCGACGCGCGCGGCGGCGCCGATCCGCAGCGCCCCGGGCACCAGGACGGTGATCAGGACGGCGACGCACAGCACGAGGGCGGCGCTGCGGCTCCCCGACATCACCAGGCCGAGGCCGGCCGCCGCGCCGGACGCCGCACGCAGCGGCAGCGACCAGCCCGTCGCCCGGGTGAGGCACAGCGCGACGGCGACCGCCATCAGCGTGCCGAACGGGATGGGATGGGCCATGAGGCCGTGCGAGCGGACGCCGAGCGAGGGCAGCAGCTCGTTGAGGTCGTAGACCGGCCGCAGTCCACCGAGGTACCCCCACGGCGAGGCGACGTCGAGCACGCTCTCGGCCAGGGCCACGGCGAGCTGGCCCATCGCCACGACGACGAGACCGCGCGACAGCCACCGGACGTCGTCCGGCCCGCAGTTGACCGCGAGCACGGCGCAGCCGACCAGCAGCAGCGCCGAGGCGCCGCCGATCACCAGCTCCAGCAGCGTGCCGTAGTGCAGGACGGAGACGGCCCCGCAGACGCACAGCAGGGTCAGCAGCGTGACCGGGGTGGTCCACCGCATCCGCCGGGCGTGCAGCCACAGCGAGGCGACGACGAGCACCAGCAGGCCGGCCAGCGTCGCCCACGCGAGCTTCGGCGGCGCGACCAGGGAGGGGACCGCCGACCAGGCCGCGACGACCGCGGCCAGCACCACGCCCGGCCGCAGCAGCAGCGGTCCGCGCCGCAGCGCGCGCCCACCACCGGTGCCCATGTCGGTTCCCCCTGTCGTCACGGGCGCCAGTCTGCGGCGCGGCAGCGGGGTTGCCCCCGGTCCGCCGGCCGCCTGCCACCCGGAAGGGGCAGGGGAGCCCGACCGGGGCACCGCACCGTCATCCCTTCGGGTCAGCCGGGCCGCCGGCGGGGCCGCGGGAGGGTCCGGCGCCCTTAGCTTTCCCCGAGGCGACCACCGGCCAGCGGTCCGGTGCACGGGGGGAGCACCCCCGGGAGCCCGGCCGATCGGCGCGCACGCACGGGGAGAAGACGATGGACCTGCACGAGTTCCTGCAGCTGCTGCGCCGGCGTTGGCGCTGGGTGGTCTCGACCGCGCTGGCCGGTGTCCTCGCGGCGCTCGGGGTCTCCCTGGCCACGCCCGCGTCCTACACGGCCGGCAGCAGCGTCTTCTTCTCCCTCGGCTTCGGCAGCTCGGCCAACGAGCTGTTCCAGGGGTCGGCGTTCGCGCAGAGCCAGGTGGCCTCCTACGCCATGCTGGCCACCACGCCGGCGGTGCTCGACCCGGTCGTCGACGAGCTGGAGCTCGACGTCTCGGCCCGGGCGCTGGCCTCCCGCGTCTCCACCGAGGTCGTGTCCGGCACCGTCGTGCTCCGCGTGTACGTCACCGACGCCTCGCCCGAGGTCGCCGCCGAGCTCACCAACGCGGTCACCGAGCAGCTCATCGAGACCGTCGCCGACCTCGCGCCCGAGGCCGCGGACGGTCAGGCGACGGTCGAGGGCACCACGGTCACCCCGGCCGTGCCGCCGTCGGCGCCGAGCAGCCCGAAGACCATGCTCAACGTGGCCGTCGGCCTGCTCGCCGGCCTGGTCCTGGGCGTCGGCCTGGCCGTCGTCCGCGACCTGACCGACACCCGCGTCCGCTCGGCCGAGGACCTCGCCCGCGTCACCGACCTCCCGCTGCTGGCCGGTGTCGACGTGCCCCCGGGCAAGGACGCCGGCCGCGACCTCGTCGTCGCCACCGCGCCGCGCAGCCCGGCGGCCGAGGCGCTGCGGTCGCTGCGCACCGCCGTGCAGTTCACCGCGCGACCCGGCGAGCCCTTCACCCTGCTCGTGACCTCCTCGTACGCCGCCGAGGGCAAGTCCACCGTCGCCGCCAACCTCGCCGAGACGCTGGCCGAGACCGGCCTCCGGGTGGCCCTGGTCGACGCCGACCTGCGCCGGCCGTCGGTCGCCGAGGTGTTCGGGCTGGAGGGCGCCGCCGGGCTCACGACGGTGCTCATCGGCCAGGCCGAGGTAGACGACGTCCTGCAGGACTGGGGGACCTCGGGCCTGCACGTGCTGACCGCCGGCTCCCTCCCGCCCAACCCCAGCGAGCTGCTGTCCTCCCCGGCCATGGCCGAGGTGCTCGCCCGGCTGGCGGAGACCCACGACGTGGTGCTGGTCGACGGCGCCCCGCTGCTGCCGGTCACCGACTCGGCCGTGCTCGCCCGGCTGGTGTCCGGGACCATGGTGATCGCCGACGCCAGCCGCATCCGCCGGCCGGCCCTGACCCGGAGCCTCGGCCTGCTGCGGCAGATCGAGGCGCGGGTCGTCGGCATCGTCCTCACCCACGTGAGCCGGCGCGAGGTCGACGCCTACGGCTACGGCTACGAGCAGCTGGCGGAGTCCACCCCGGCGGAGGTCGCCGCGGAGCCGGCGCCGGCCGCCGCCGAGACCCCGGTGCCGCGCGAGCCGAAGCCCGGGAGTGCGCAGAAGCGGGCCGCGGAACCCTCCGGCCGCCGGTGACGGCTGCGCGCACCGCACGCGACGAGGACGGGACCCCGGCCGGGGTCGCCGTCCTCGTCGTGTGCACCGCCAACATCTGCCGCTCACCGGTCGGTGAGCGGCTGCTCGCGGCCCGGCTGGCCGGTGCTGGGGTGACCGTCGGCAGCGCCGGCACCCGCGCGCTGACCGGCGCGGCCATCGACCCGCCCATGGCCGCGCTGCTCGGCCCGGCCGGGGCCCGGGCCGACGGCTTCGCCGCCCGGCAGCTGCGCCCCGAGCTCGTGCGGGACGCAGCGCTGGTGCTCGCCATGTCCCGGGAGCACCGCGCCGCCGCCGTCTCGACCCTGCCGGCTGCGGTGCGGCGCACCTTCCTGCTCGCCGACGCGGCCGACCTCGCCGAGGCGGTCGCCGCCTCCGGCTGGCCGGCGCAGGTCGCACCCACCCCGGCCGCCCGGCTGGCGGCCCTGCCGTCGCTGGCCGCGCCTCACCGGCCCGCCGCCCGTGGCGTCGAGGTGCCCGACCCCTACCGGCGCCCGGCCGCGGAGTACCGGGAGTGCTTCGCCGTCGTCGAGGACGCCGTCGACCGCCTGGTGCGCGCCCTCGGCTGATCACCGGCTCCTGAGGCGACCGGTACCGGCCCTGCCCTGCCCGGTCCCCGAGGCATAGGAAGCTCTGCGCACGTCCTGGGCCCCAGAACGGGGGTGAAGCTTCCTGTGCCTCGACGGGGGCGGTCAGGCGGCGGCGGCCCGGGAGCCGACGGCGGGGGAATCGGCGGCCGGGCGGCCGAGGACGGCCTCGGCCAGCGCGGCGGTGAACGTCGGGATCGAGAAGCGGGCCCGGGCGTCCGCGCGGCCGGCCGAGCCGAGGGCGGCGGCGAGGGCCGGGTCCTGGAGCAGCCGCACGACCGCGTCGGCCAGCGCCCGCGGGTCGTCGGCGGGCACCAGCAGCCCGGTCTCGCCGTCCCGGACCACCTCGGGCAGCCCGCCGGTCCGGGCCGCGACGACCGGCCGGCCGAGGAACAGCGCCTCGACCGCCACCAGCCCGAAGGACTCGACGCGGGAGGGGACCAGGACGACGTCGGCGGCCGCGACGAGCGGTGCCGGGTCGCGGAACCCGGTGAACTCGGTGACGTCGTCCACGCCCTGCTCGGCGGCGAGCTCGCGCAGGCCCACCTCGACGTCCTCGTAGCCGGGGTAGCAGTCGCCGACCAGGGCCAGCTCCACGTCGTGGCCGGCCCGCCGGACCAGCGCGGTCGCGCGGATCGCGGTGTCCTGGCCCTTGATCGCCGACAGCCGCCCGACCACCACGAGGCGGCGCGGCCGGCCGGGGCCGCCGGCCCGCACCGCGGGCGCCACCGGCTCCCGGACGCCGTTGTGCACGACCACGGTGCGGCGGGCCACCCGCGCGCCGACCGACGCCCGGATCCAGGCCAGGGTGTCCCCGCTGTTGGCGACGACGCGGTGGGCGGCCAGCAGCGGGGACAGCAGCAGCGCGCTCGCCGGCCGGGGCATGGGCATGTTCTCGTGCACGTGGCAGACCACGCGGACGCCGCTGAGCCGCCCGGCGAGCAGCCACTCGGGAGCGGTCACGGTGCTGACGTAGAGGACGGTGGCGCGACGGGCGCGCAGCCAGACCGCCAGGGCGAGCACCGACCACAGGAATCGCCCCGCGAAGAGCACCGCCTTGCGGGGGTCCTTCAGCTCGACCTTGCGCAGCACGGGGAAGTCCTTGACCAGGACCTCCACGCCGCGCGAGCGCACCGCCTCGACCAGCGGGCCGGAGGTCGACAGGACCGCCAGGACGTCGGGGCCGAGGGCGCCCAGGCCCTCGAGGAACATCCGGTCGCTGCCGTACAGGTCGGCGTGCGGGTGCACGGCGACGACGCGGCCGGTGCGCGGTCGTTCCACGGGAACTCCAGGTGTCGGTGGCTCGGGCGCTCGCGCACGGCGGGCGCGGCCGCGACGCGCGAGGAGACCGGACGCTAACCGCGGCGGGCGGGCGGGCACCACGCCGTCTGACCCCTCCGGGGTGGTCGGGACGCCCTGGGGCGGCCGCGCCCCGCCCCATGGGGTGAGGCCGCCCCCGGGCAGGGGTCCGGCGGCGCCCGCAGCGGCGAGACTCCCGGGGCCGGTCCGCGCAGGCGGACCGCACGACACCCCGGAGGACCCGTGCTGCAGGACGACGTGGTGGTGGCGGACCGACCCGCGCCGCCGGCCACCCCGACCCGGGCGCCGACGCGGCCCGGCCCCGGCGAGACGCTGCGGGACACCGTCGGCCGGCTGGCCGGCGCGCAGAAGGGCGCGCACGGGGCGCCGGCCTACAGCCGCTTCGTCAACCGGCCGGTGGGCCGGGTCCTCGCCGCGCTGGCCTTCCACCGCGGCCTCACGCCCGACGCCGTCACCGCGCTGAGCGCCGCCTGCTCGTTCTCCGCCCTCGCCGCGGTCGCGCTGGCGCCGCACACCTGGTGGCTCGGCCTCCTGGTGGCGTCCGTCCTCGCCCTCGGCTACGCCCTCGACTCCGCCGACGGCCAGCTCGCCCGGCTGCGCGGCGGGGGCTCGCCGGCGGGGGAGTGGCTGGACCACATGGTCGACGCCGGCAAGACGGTGACCCTGCACCTCGCCGTCCTCGTCGGCCTGTACCGCGGGGGCGAGCTCTCCGACGGGTGGCTGCTGGTGCCGGTCGCCTTCGCGGTCGCCGACGTCGTCTACTTCTTCGCCATGCTCCTCAACGAGGCGCTGCGCGCCCGGGCCGGCGCGGTCACCCGGGCGCAGGCCACCGCGGCCCGCCCCGGCGTCGCCCGCTCGCTGGTGCTGCTCCCCACCGACTACGGGACGCTGTGCCTCACCTTCGTGCTGCTCGGCTGGACGCCGCTGTTCCTCGGCGTCTACGGCCTCCTGGCGGCCTGCACGGCGGGCTTCCTCGTGCTGGCGCTGCCCCGGTGGCGCGCCGAGATCGTGCGCCTCGGCGACCGGCCGGCGGCCGCCTGAGCGGCACCTCCCTTCGGGTGACACGGGCCCTCGAGATGGTGACGCAGGGTCATCGTCCCTGGTCGACTAGGGCGTCAGCAGCGATACGGGGGAACGTGAGATGACGCTGATCGGATACGCACCGGGTGCCTACGACCTGTTCCACATCGGGCACCTGAACATCCTTCGGCACGCCGCCGAGCACTGCGACCGGCTGATCGCCGGCGTGGTCTCCGACGAGATGCTGCTGCAGACCAAGGGCCGGCTGCCGGTCGTGCCGCTGGCCGAGCGGATGGAGATCGTCCGCAACCTCCGCTTCGTCGACGACGTCCACGCCGAGGTCGTGCCGGACAAGATCGACACCTGGCGGGAGGTCCGCTTCGACGTCATCTTCAAGGGCGACGACTGGCGCGGGACGCCCAAGGGCGACCGGCTGGAGCGCGACTTCGCGGCCGTCGGCGTCGAGGTCCGCTACTTCCCGTACACGATGCACACCTCCAGCACGGTGCTGCGGCGGGCGCTGGACCTGCTCGACGCCGGCCCCGCCGCCGTGCCCGCGCGGGCCGGCGGCTCCCGGTGACCGCGCCGGCGGCCGGCGGCGCGCTCGAGGCCGGGTTCGGTGCCCGGCTGCGGATGCCGCCGGTGCTGATGTACCACTCGATCAGCCCGTCGCAGGACGCCGACCCGAACCGGATCCGCGTGCATCCCGACCGGCTGGCACGGCACCTGCGGCTGCTGCGCCGCCTGGGCCTGCGCGGGGTGTCCCTGGCCGAGCTCGTGGCCGCCGCCGACCGCGGCGCCGCGGCCGGGCTGGTCGGGCTGACCTTCGACGACGGCTACACCGACTTCCTCGAGCACGCCGTCCCGGTGCTCGACCGGCACGGCATGACGGGCACGGTGTACGTCGTGGCCGGCCGGCTGGCCGGGCAGAACGCCTGGGACGAGGGCCCGCGGCTGGACCTGATGGACGCCGACGCGGTCCGCGCGGTGGCCGCCGCCGGGCACGAGGTCGGCAGCCACACGCTGCACCACGTCCACCTGCGCGGCTGCGACCCGGCGGTGCTCGCCGAGGAGGTCGCCGGCAGCCGGCGTGTGCTGCAGGACGTGCTCCAGGACGACGTCCCCGGCTTCGCCTACCCGTGGGGCGAGTTCGACGCCGCCGCGGCCGCCGCGGTGCGCGCCGCCGGCTACGACCACGCCTGCGTCACCGGGGACCACCTGCCCGGCGACCGGTTCACCCTCCCGCGGTTCTACGTGGCCCCGACGGACGGCACGCCGCAGCTGCTCGCCAAGCTCGCCCGGCACTCCTGGCGCATGCGCGGCGTTCCCTCCCCGTGAGCCCCGCCCCGCGCCGCCGGCACGGGGCGCGCGCCGCCGCCGCCGTCGCCTGCGCGCTGCTGCTGGGCGGGTGCACCGCGGGCGCCGCGGCGCAGCAGCCCGTCCCCGGCGCGACCGCGTCCGGTCCCGCGGCACCGGCCACCGACGTCCGTCCCGTGCTGACCCCGGGCGTGCACCGCCTCCCCGTGGGCGGGCAGGAGTCCGTCGTGCTGGTGCCCGAGGAGCCCAACGGCCGGCTCGTCGTCTACGCGCACGGCTACGGCGCCGACCTGCGCGACATCCCCGACGACGAGGCGTTCGGCGGCCTGGCCCAGGGACTGGTCGACGCCGGCTACGCGGTCGCCGCTTCCTCGGCCGGCGGCAACGCCTGGGGCGACGCCGCCAGCGTCGACGCCCACGCGGTGCTGGCCGCGACGGCGCGCCGGCTGACCGGCGCGCGGGACGTGTACCTCGTGGCCGAGTCGATGGGCGGGCTCGCCGGGGCGCAGCTGGTCACCGGCGACCGCATCGAGGGGCTGCGCGCCTACGCCGGTCTCCAGCCGCTGTGCGACCTGTCCTCCATCTACTCGTGGTTCCCCGGCTCGATCGACGCCGTGTACGGCGCGGACGCGGGCGCGGCGGTCGCCGCGCTGTCGCCGGTGCGGCTGGACGCCGACGTGCCGGTGCGGCTGTGGGCCTCCGACGCCGACACCGTGGTCACCAGGGACCGCAACGCCGACGTGTGCGCCGCCCAGGTGCTCGCCGCCGGCGGGGACGCGCGGGTGGTCCCCGTGACCGGCGACCACGGGCACCCGTCGCACTACGACCTCCCCGGCCTGCTCGCCTTCTTCGACGCCGCGACCCCCTGACCCGCGGGTCCCTACACTCGGAGGCCGGGCCCCCGCCGCACTCGGCGGCACCGCTGCGGGGCCGTCGATCCTGTGGGAGTCCGATCCTCGTGTCCCTGCGCGGCGTGCTCGACGTCGTCCTCACCGACCCCGGCATGGCCCGCGTGGTGGCCGCCGCCGGCCGCGCCGAGCTGGCGGTCACCGCGCCGCCGCCGGTGCAGCCGCTGGTCGCCGCGGCCCTGGCGGCGGAGCGGCCGGGTGCCGGCGTGCCCGTCCTCGTGGTCACCGCGGGCGAGCGGGACGCCGACGCGACCGCCGACCTCCTCCGCTGCTTCGCCCCCGGCCGGCGGGTCGAGGTGTTCCCGGCGTGGGAGACGCTGCCGCACGAGCGGCTGAGCCCCCGCGCCGACACCGTCGGCCGCCGCCTCGCCGTCCTCCGCGACCTCGCACACCCCGGCGACCACCCGCCGGTCGACGTCCTCGTGGCCCCGGTCCGCAGCGTGCTGCAGCCGCTGGCGCCGGGCCTGGGCGACCTGGCGCCGGTCGAGCTGCGGCCGGGCCAGGAGGCCGAGCTCGACGACGTCGCCCGCGCGCTGGTCGACGCCGCCTACACCCGCGTCGAGCTGGTCGAGAAGCGCGGCGAGTTCGCCGTCCGCGGCGGCCTGCTCGACGTCTTCCCGCCCACCGAGCCGCACCCGGTCCGCGTGGAGTTCTGGGGCGACGAGGTCGACGAGCTCCGCTACTTCTCCGCGGCCGACCAGCGCTCCCTCGACGACCGCCCCGAGCGGCTGTGGGCCCCGCCGTGCCGCGAGCTGCTGCTCACCGACGCCGTCCGCGCCCGCGCCGCCGAGCTCGCCACCGCGCACCCGGGCCTGGGCGACCTGCTGGGCAAGCTGGCCGAGGGCATCGCCGTCGAGGGGATGGAGTCGCTGACCCCGGCGCTGCTGGGCCAGCAGCCGATGCAGCTGCTCACCGACCTGGTGCCGCGCAGCACGCACGTGCTGGTCTGCGACCCCGAGCGGGTCCGCAGCCGCGCCGCCGACCTGGTGCGCACCGCGGAGGAGTTCCTCGCCGCGTCATGGGCCACCGCCGCCGAGGCGGGGGAGGCCCCGCTGGACCTGGGCGCCTCCTCCTTCCGGGACCTCGCCGACGTCGAGGCCGCCGCCCGCGGCCGCGGCCTCCCGTGGTGGACCACGGGCGCCTTCACGCTCCAGGCCGAGGACGACGACGCCCAGGTCACCCTCGACGCGACGACCGTCGACCGGTTCGCCGGCGACGTGCCCAAGGCGATCGAGACGATGCGCGGCTGGCACCGGGAGGGGTGGCGGGTCGTGGTCACCTTCGCCGGCCCGGGCCCCGCCCAGCGCGCCGCCGACCAGTTCGCCGAGGCCGAGCTCGGCGCCTCGCTCGTCCCGGGCATCGAGTCCACGCCCGGCGAGCGGCTGACCACCGTCACCCAGGGCAACCTGGAGGCCGGGTTCGCCTTCCCCGGCGTCGGCCTGGCGCTGCTCACCGAGCACGACCTCACCGGCTCGCGCGGCGCCACCATGCGCGATGCGGTGAAGATGCCGGCCCGCCGCCGCAACGCCGTCGACCTGGTGCAGCTGCAGCCCGGCGACCTCGTCGTCCACGAGCACCACGGCATCGGCCGCTACATCGAGATGATCAGCCGCACCGTCAACGGCGGGCAGCGCGACTACCTGATCGTCGAGTACGCGCCGGGCAAGCGGAACCAGCCGCCGGACCGGCTGTTCGTGCCCACCGACTCCCTCGACCAGCTCACCCGCTACGTCGGCGGGGAGGCGCCGGCGCTGTCCAAGCTCGGCGGCGCCGACTGGCAGAAGACCAAGGGCCAGGCGCGCAAGGCGGTCAAGCAGATCGCCGCCGAGCTGATCCGGCTGTACTCGGCACGGATGGCGACCCAGGGGCACGCGTTCGGCCCGGACACCGTCTGGCAGCGCGAGCTGGAGGACGCCTTCCCGTTCCAGGAGACCCCCGACCAGCTCGCCGCGATCGACGAGGTCAAGGGCGACATGCAGAACCCGGTGCCGATGGACCGGATCATCTGCGGCGACGTCGGCTACGGGAAGACCGAGATCGCGGTGCGCGCGGCGTTCAAGGCGGTGCAGGACGGCAAGCAGGTCGCCGTCCTCGTGCCGACGACGCTGCTGGCCAACCAGCACTTCAAGACGTTCAGCGAGCGGTTCGCGCAGTTTCCGGTGACGGTCAAGGTGCTGTCGCGGTTCCAGTCCGACGCGGAGAGCGCCGAGACGCTGCGGCAGCTCGCCGCCGGCGAGGTCGACGTCCTGGTCGGCACGCACCGGCTGCTGCAGCCGACCACCCGGTTCAAGGACCTGGGTCTGGTCGTCGTCGACGAGGAGCAGCGCTTCGGCGTCGAGCACAAGGAGTACCTGAAGACGATGCGGACGGCGGTCGACGTGCTGTCCATGTCGGCCACCCCGATCCCGCGCACCCTGGAGATGAGCCTGACCGGCATCCGCGAGATGTCGACGATCCTCACCCCGCCCGAGGAGCGGCACCCGGTGCTCACCTACGTCGGCGCGTGGGAGGACAAGCAGATGGCCGCGGCGATCCGCCGCGAGCTGCTGCGCGACGGCCAGGTCTTCGTGATCCACAACCGCGTGCAGTCGATCGACAAGGCCGCGGCCAAGATCCGCCACCTGGTGCCCGAGGCGCGCGTCGCCGTCGGCCACGGGCAGATGAAGGAGCACGAGCTCGAGCGGATCATGGTCGGGTTCTGGGAGAAGGAGTACGACGTCCTGGTCTCCACGACGATCGTCGAGTCCGGCCTGGACATCCCCAACGCCAACACCCTGATCGTCGACCGGGCCGACACCTTCGGCCTCTCCCAGCTGCACCAGATCCGCGGGCGCGTCGGCCGCGGCCGGGAGCGGGCCTACGCCTACTTCACCTACGACCCGACCCGGCCGCTGACCGAGACCTCGGTCGACCGGCTGACCACCATCGCCAACAACACCGACCTCGGCGCCGGCATGGCCGTGGCCATGAAGGACCTGGAGATCCGCGGCTCGGGCAACCTGCTCGGCGGCGAGCAGTCCGGACACATCGCCGGGGTCGGCTTCGACCTGTACGTGCGGCTGGTCGGCGAGGCGGTGTCGGACTACCGCGCCCAGGTGACCGGCGAGTCGCCCCCGGTGGAGCCGGCCGAGGTGCGGGTCGACCTGCCGGTCGACGCCCACCTGCCGCACGACTACGTGCCCGGCGAGCGGCTGCGGATGGAGGCCTACCGCAAGGTCGCCTCCGTGCAGGACGACGACCAGGCGCAGGCCGTGCTCGACGAGCTCACCGACCGCTACGGCGCCCCGCCGGCGCCGGTGCTCAACCTGCTGGCGGTCGCCCGCTTCCGGGTGGCGATGCGGGCGCTGGGCGTCACCGAGGTCTCCCTGACCGGGCGCGTCATCCGGGTCGGCCCGGTCGACCTGCCCGAGTCCCGGCAGATGCGGCTGGCCCGGCTGGCCGAGGGCGCGACCTACAAGGCGGCGACGTCGACCATCTCGCTCAAGGTGCCGGTCGGCCCGGACCGGCGGACGCCGCTGCGGGACGTGGCGCTGCTGGAGAACCTGCACGCCACGCTGCGCGCCGTCCTCGAGCAGCCGGTCGCCGCCGCCTCCTGACCGCCCCACCCCCTCGACGAGATCTGCACACTCGTCAGCATCAGCGGCTGATGGTGACGAGTGTGCAGATCTCGCCCCTCAGGTGAGGACCTCGCCGACGCGGGCGGCGAGGGTGGCGACGTGCCGGTCGCTGAGCATCCCGATCCGGTCGTCGTCGAGATCCCCGTGGTACCCGGGCACGCCGACCACCGACAGCCGCGGTGCCGCGCGGCGCCAGGCGCCGAGCGTGCGCGACGCGGCGGCGCGCGAGCTCTCGGCCAGGAAGTAGGTGACCGGCCCGTCGAACGGCCGCGGCCGGTAGGCGTGGAAGACCCGCTCGGAGTCGGCGAAGAACCCCTGCTCTGAGTCCCGGTCCGCGGCCGGCTCGGCCGCCGCGGCGGGCCGGGGCCGCAGGGCGCGGCGCAGCGCCTCGCCGAACCGGCCCGAGCGCAGCGTTGCCAGCCGGCCCGCCCAGCGGATCCGGGCCAGCTCCGCGCGGGTCAGCGCGGCCAGCGGGGCGCCGACGTCGAGCAGCCCGAGCACCGCCACGTCCCGGCCGGCCGCCTGCAGCGCCCTCGCGGTCGCGTGCGCCACCAGCCCGCCGAAGGAGTAGCCGAGCAGCGTGCAGGGCCCCTCCGGCTGGACCGCGCGCACCCGCGCGGTGGCCTCGGCCGCGAGCTCGTCGATCCCGCGGTGCCGCCCGTCGGGGTCGACCAGCCGCAGCCGCACGCCCAGCAGCGGCCGGGCCGTCGGGAGGCGGTCGACCAGCCCGGCGAAGAGGTTCAGCTGGCCCCACGCGTCCGGCAGCAGGAACACCGGGTCCCCCTCGCCGGCCCGCAGGACGGCGATCGGCGCCTCGGTCTCCGTGGTCGCGCGCTCGGCGGCGGCGGCGAGGCCGGCCGGTGTCGGGGCGTCGGCGAAGGCCTGCACGGGCACGTCGGCGCCCAGCTCCAGGCGTACCCGGCGCAGCAGGCTGAGCACCTGCCGCGAGCTGCCGCCCAGGTCGGACCAGTCGTCGTCGGGGGCGGCGTCGCGCAGGCCGAGCACCTCGCACCAGATGCCGGTCACCCGCGCCAGGACGTCGTCGCCCCTCCCGTCGGCGGGGGACCGGGGCGCCTCCGCCGCGGCCACGGCCGCGCGGATCTCCTCGAGGCAGGCCGGGTCGGCCAACGCGTCGGCGTTGACGATCGGGTCGCCGTTCACCGCGTCGCGGGCCGCCCGCTCCGAGCGCTTGCCGTTGTGGGTGAGCGGCAACCGGCCCACCGCCACCACGAGCGAGGGCACGTGCGCGGCCGAGGCCTCCCGCCGCAGGGTGCGGCGGATCCGCCGGTCCAGCCCGCCGTCGAGGACGGCGCCGGGGCGCAGCACCACGAGCAGCACC
Organism: Trujillonella humicola; assembly: GCF_046233715.1. Lineage (NCBI taxonomy): Bacteria > Bacillati > Actinomycetota > Actinomycetes > Geodermatophilales > Geodermatophilaceae > Trujillonella > Trujillonella humicola. Next base: position 169,897 of record NZ_JBJNRJ010000004.1, read on the forward strand.
ATCCGCGTGCCGCCGGGCCGGCCGGGGTCGCGCTGCTCGACCGCCATCGTCTCGGCGATCTCGGGGAGCGACCGCAGCACGGTGTAGATCTCGCTGGGCCCGATCCGCAGGCCGTCGACGTTGAGGACGCCGTCGGAGCGCCCGTGCAGCCGGGAGGACCCGTCGGGGTCGAACTCGATGAGGTCGCCGTGGGTCCAGGTGCCGGGGTGCTCGGCGAAGTAGGCGCCGGTGAAGCGGGCGCCGTCCGGATCGCGCAGGAAGCCGACCGGCCGGGAGGGGAACGGGTTGCGGCACACCAGCTCGCCGATCTCGCCGACCACCTCCCGGCCGTCGGGGTCGACCGCGACCACGTCGAGGCCCAGGCTGCGCGCCTGGCAGCGGCCGCGGCGGACCGGCAGCTCCGGGGAGCCGAGGACGAAGCAGCCGATGATGTCCGTGCCGCCGGAGATGGACTGCAGGGGGACCGGTCCGACGGCGTCGGCGACCCAGTCGAACTGCCAGTCGTGCAGCACCGCGCCGGTCGACAGCACGGCGCGCAGCCGGCCGAGGTCGGCCGCGTCGGCCGGCCGGTAGCCGGCGTCCTGGCACAGCTGCAGGTAGGCGGGGCTGGTGCCGAAGACGGTGACGCCGTGCTCGGCCACCAGCTCCCACAGGGTGCCCGGGCCCTCGACCGGGCCGTCGTAGAGGACGACGTGCGCCCCCACGGCCAGCGCCGACAGCTGCCAGTTCCACATCATCCAGGCGGTGGTCGTGTGGAAGTAGAGGGTGTCCTCCGGCCGCAGGTCCAGGTGCAGCCGGTGCTCCTTGACGTGTTCCAGCAGCGTGCCGCCGGCGCCGTGCACCATCGCCTTCGGCATCCCGGTGGTGCCGGAGGAGAACATCACGAACAGGGGCGCGTCGAAGGGCCGCCGCTCCCAGGCGACGTCGTCGTCGGCCGCGGCCGCCGCCCGCAGGTCGGCCAGCGAGCGGGCCGGGACCCCGGCGGCCAGGGGGGCGCCGTCGTCGAGCAGCAGCACCTCCCGGACGGTGGGCAGGCCGGCCAGCAGCGCCTCGGCGGTCCCGGCGGCCATCCCGGTGCGGTCGAGCACCAGCACCGCGGGCTCCACCTGCGCGAACCGGCCCAGCAGCGCTGGGGCGCCCATGTCCGGGGTCGCGGTGGCGACGGCGACGCCCAGCGCGCTGCAGGCCAGCGCGGTGACGGCGGTGTCGGCGGAGCTGGGTGCCACGACGACGACGCGGTCACCCTCGCGCAGCCCCAGCCGGTGCAGGGCGGTCGCGGTGCGGGCGACGGCCGCGCGCAGCCCGGCCCGGGAGAGGTGCTGGGCCGGGCGGTCGGCGTGCACGGAGGTGAGGGCGACCCGGTCGTCGTCCACCCCGGGCAGCGGGCGCAGCAGGGCCTCGGCGTGGTTGAGCCGCAGGCCGGGGAAGAAGCGCGCCGTCCGCACGTCGCCGTCGGTGAGGACGACGTCGTCCGAGCCGGACCACGGCAGCCCCGACCAGCGCAGCAGCGTGCCCCAGAAGGCGGCCGGCTCGGCCACCGACCACGCGTGGAGGGCGGCGCCGTCCAGCGGGGAGCCGGCCACCTCCTCGCAGCGGGCCCGGAACTCCGACAGCTGCGGCGTGCGCGAGCGGGGCGGCGCGAGGGTCACGGCTCCTCCAGGGGGCCGACGGCGAGGCTGGCCACCCAGCCCGCGGGGACGGGGACGTCGTGCAGGTCCCAGCCGGCCACCCGGCCGGAGGCAGCGCCCACGGGGGTCACCGTGGCGCGCAGGTTGCCGCGCAGCCCGGTGCCGCGGGCCTTGAGCGCCGCTTCCTTCCGGGTCCAGGCGCGCGTGGTGGCAGCGGCCCGCGCCGGGGCCGGCAGGCGCAGCAGCGCAGCCTGCTCGTCCGGGTGCAGCCAGCCCTCGTCGAGGACCTCCGGGCTCCACGGCGCGAGGCGCTCGACGTCCACCCCCACGCGCCGGCCGCGGGCCAGCGCGACCAGGCCGAGGGAGCCGCTCGCCGAGCAGTTGACGTCGACGCCGGCGGCGGGCACGACCGGGCGCCCTCCCGGTGCCGTCGAGAGGACGACGCGCGCGGGCTCGGTGCCGAGCTCGGCGGCGACCGCCCGCCGGAGGGCGGCGCGCAGCAGGACGCGGCGGCGGCGCACCTCGGGGGTCCCGCGCTCCGCCCGGGCGAGCTCGCCGGGGCTCAGCACCGACGCGGCGGCGGCGACCTCGTCGGCGTCGGCGGACAGGTCGACCAGGTGCACGTCGACGCCGCGTGCCACGAGCAGCGGCTCGGCGGGGACGGTCACCGGACGATGCTCGCAACGCCGGCGCCCGCGCGGATCCCTCGTCGGGGGGAGCCCCTCCCGACGGGTGATCCCGCGGGCCGGGCTCGAGGCGCGGTGCCGGGCACGCGGGCGCGTGGTCGCGAGCCGCGGCGTCGGCCTGTGGCACGCTCCGCGGCGTGCGCATGCGTCGACCGGCCGCCGTCCTCGCCCTCGGCCTGACCGCCGGACTGGCCCTCACCGGCTGCCGGACCTCGCCCAACGTCGCCGCCTACGTCGGGGAGGAACAGATCACCGTCGCCGCCCTCGAGCGCGAGGTCGACCAGCGGCTGGCCGATCCGGCCGCGGCCGGGACGGCCGGGGACGACGTGGGCGGCTACACCCGCGAGGTGCTCGCCGACCTGGTCAACCAGCGGGTCCTCGCGGCGGCGGCCGAGCGCTACGGCGTGGAGGTCGACGAGTCCGACGTGGCCGAGCGGATCACGGCGCTGCTGGGTGGGGCCGACCCCGAGGAGGCCTACGCGCAGCTGGCCGCGCGCGGCTTCTCCCGCGAGGACGTCGACGCCAGCATCACCCAGCAGCTCGTGGTCGAGGAGGTCGCCTACGCCGCGGGCGAGGCCGAGGAACCCGACCCCGCCGACCTGCGCGCGCAGTACGCGGCGCTGCTGAGCTCTCAGGAGCCGCGCCCGCTCGGGATCATCACCGTCCCCGACCAGGCCACCGCCGACACGGTCGTCGCCGAGCTGGAGGCCGACCCGTCGAGCTACCCCGCCCTGGCCGGCCGGTACCAGGGGCAGACGACGCTGCCGCAGGTCGACCAGATCGCGCCCGCCCAGCTGCCGCCCGCCCTGGCCGAGGCGCTGCTGGCCGCACCGGCCGGCACGGTCCTCTCCCGGGAGGCCCCCGAGCTCGGCGGCGTGACGGTCCTCTACGTGCCGGCCTTCGAGGAGGTGGCCTTCGCGCTGGGCGAGCAGGCCCGGACCCAGGCGCAGGACGCCGGCCGGCAGCTGGTGCTGGAGGTGGCCGGCGACCTCGACATCTCGGTCAACCCGCGCTTCGGCACCTACACGGAGGGCTCGGTCGTCCCGGTGGAGGGCGATGCGGTGCGCCTGCTCGACGAGACCGGCCAGGGCGCGGAGGAGGCGGCGCTGCCCCCGGTGGGCGGCGGGGGCTGAGGTGCCGCTCGTGCTCGTCGTCACCACGAGCCCGCGGCTGCCCGGGCTCCTCGGGCCGGCCGGCTGGCGGGCGGTCTCCGGCGGCCGGCCCCTGGCCGCCGTGCCCGGGGCCGCGGCGACGGCCGGGGCGCTGCGGGCCGAGGGGCTGGACATCGCCGACGTCCCCGACCTGGCCGCGGCCGGCGCGCTGCCCGGGGAGGTCGTCTGCCTGGTCCCCGACGGGGAGCCGACCGGCGGGCTCCCGGTGGTGGTGGGCGCGCCCGAGCCGGCCGGGGCGCGGCTGCTCGACGTCGTCGCCGTCATGGACCGGCTGCGTTCGCCCGGCGGCTGCCCCTGGGACGCCGAGCAGACCCACGCCTCGCTGCGCGGCTACCTGCTCGAGGAGGCGCACGAGGCCTACGACGCCATCGTCGACGACGACCCGGTCGCGATGCGCGAGGAGCTCGGCGACGTGCTGCTCCAGGTCGTCTTCCACGCCCGCGTCGCCGCCGAGGCCGGGCCGGACCGCCGCTTCGACGTGGACGACGTCAGCGCCGAGCTGGTCGACAAGCTGGTCCGCCGGCACCCGCACGTGTTCGGGGACGCGGGGCCGCGGGACGTCGCGCAGGTGGAGGCGGGCTGGGAGGAGATCAAGCGGGCGGAGAAGCGGCGCCGCTCGCCGACCGAGGGCGTCTCCCGCTCGCAGCCGGCCGCCTCGTGGGGTGCTGCGCTCGTCCGCCGGGCGGGCCGGGTCGGCCTGCCCACGCCGGAGGCGGCCGGGCTGACCGCCCGCAGCCCGGAGGAGCTCGGCGAGCGGCTGCTCGCCGTCGTCGCCGCGGCGGAGGCCCGCGGCTGGGACGTCGAGGACGCGCTGCGCGAGGCGGTGCGCCGCTACGCCGGCGAGCTGGACGCCGCGGCGGCGGAGCGCTCCGGGGACTGAGCCGGAGGCGCCGCCGGCGGCCGGAACCGGCGGGCGGCGCCGACGAGCACCACCACGTGCGCCAGCGTGAGGCTGAGGGCGAGGAGCTCCCCGCCGTCCTCCAGCGTGCCCAGCGCTGCGCCCAGCGCGCTGTCGCGGGCCGCGGCGTGCACCTGGTCGACGACCACGCCGAAGAAGGCGTAGACGGCGACGAGCGCGGCCAGGCCCCGGCTCGCCGCACGCGTGTCCCGGTCGCTGCCCCGGTGCAGCACCACGATCGCCAGCAGCGGCGCGGCGGCCAGCAGGCCCCAGACGACCACCTCGCCCAGGTCGTCGGCGCGCAGGCCGGCCACGCCCTGCAGGTGAAGCGCGGCGGCGGCCCGGTCGCCGAGGGTCTCGTGCAGCCGGGCGCTGTCGTCGGCCAGGACGAGGGTGAACACGGCCGCCCAGGCGAGCCAGACGCGGCCGCGCCCGAGCCGCCACAGGGTCAGCAGGAGCACGACGAGGGCCAGCTGGTGGGCGTACCCGACGTACTCCACGAGCCCGCCGTCGGTCTCCAGGGAGAAGGCGCCGTCCCCGGGCCCGCTGCCCGGCGCGCCGTCGAGGGCGGAGGCGACGACCAGCGCCAGGTCGAGCACCGCGAGGACGACGAGGGTCGGCACCGACACGCGGGGGAGGGGCCACCGGGCGGTGCGGCGGGCCTCCTGCCGAGGCTGCTGGGCGGTCATCGGGTCCTCCACGGGCGGCGCCCGGCGCCGTCGCGGGGTGCCGGGGCAGTGAATCGGCCGGCCCCGCACCGGGCAAGCCGCCCCGCCGCGGTCGTGGCAGTGGTCCCCGGCCGTCGGGGCGTCGTTAGGCTGCCCCCGTGGCCAGCATCGACGCCGTCGGCGCGCGGGAGATCCTCGACTCGCGCGGAAACCCCACCGTGGAGGTCGAGGTCGCCCTCGACGACGGGACGATCGCCCGCGCGGCGGTCCCCAGCGGCGCCTCCACGGGCGCCTTCGAGGCCGTGGAGCTGCGCGACGGCGGTGAGCGCTACGGCGGCAAGGGCGTGACCCAGGCCGTCGACGGCGTCCTCGACGTCATCGGGCCCGAGCTCGTCGGCTTCGAGGCCAGCGAGCAGCGCCTGGTCGACCAGCGGCTGCTCGACCTCGACGGCACCCCGGACAAGTCCCGGCTGGGCGCCAACGCGATCCTCGGCGTCAGCCTCGCGGTGGCCCGCGCGGCGGCCGACTCGGCGAGCCTGCCGCTGTTCCGCTACGTCGGCGGGCCCTCGGCGCACCAGCTGCCGGTGCCGATGATGAACATCCTCAACGGCGGCGCCCACGCCGACAGCAACGTCGACGTGCAGGAGTTCATGATCGCCCCGATCGGCGCGGCGACCTTCGCCGAGGCGCTGGCCGTGGGCACCGAGACCTACCACGCGCTGAAGGCGGTCCTGAAGGGCCGCGGGCTGTCCACCGGCCTGGGCGACGAGGGCGGCTTCGCCCCCGACCTGCCGAACAACCGCGCGGCGCTGGACCTCATCGCCGAGGCGGTGGAGAAGGCCGGGTACGCCGTGGGCACCGACATCGCGTTCGCCCTCGACGTCGCCGCCACGGAGTTCCACACCGACGGCGGCTACGACTTCGAGGGCCAGACCCGCTCGGCGGACTTCCTGGTGGAGTACTACCGCGAGCTGGTCGACGCCTACCCGATCGTCTCGATCGAGGACCCGCTGTCCGAGGAGGACTGGGACGGCTGGATCGCCATGACCGCCGCCCTCGGCGAGCGCGTCCAGATCGTCGGCGACGACCTGTTCGTCACCAACCCGGCCCGCCTCGCCGATGGCATCGAGCGGAAGGCGGCCAACGCGCTGCTGGTGAAGGTCAACCAGATCGGCACGCTCACCGAGACGCTGGACGCGGTGAACCTGGCGCACCGCAACGGCTACCGCTGCATGATGAGCCACCGCTCCGGCGAGACCGAGGACACCACCATCGCCGACCTCGCCGTCGCCACCGACTGCGGCCAGATCAAGACCGGCGCCCCCGCCCGCAGCGAGCGCGTCGCCAAGTACAACCAGCTGCTGCGCATCGAGGAGGAGCTGGACGACGCCGCGCGCTACGCCGGCGCCTCGGCCTTCCCGCGGCTGGCCGCGCGCGCCTGACGTGGCGGCACAGCGGGACCGGCGGGGCGACCGGCGCGGTCCCCGGCGGGGGAGCACCGGGCGGCCGCTGGCGCACGCCGCGTCCCGTCCGGTGCCGACCGGCCGGGTCCCCGGCGCGGGCAGCCGGCCCGACCAGCGGCGTCCCGGCCGCCGGACCCCGCGCGCGAGCGCGGCCGCGGGCCGCCCGCGCCGGCCGCTGTTCACCGGCCGGGCGGTGCTGCTCGTCGGGCTCGTCCTGCTGCTGGCGCTGACCCTGGCCGGGCCGTTCCAGCAGTACCTGGCCGGCCGGGCCGAGCTCGCCGAGCTGGCGGCCGAGGGCACCGCCCTCGAGGAGCGGATCGCCGATCAGGAGGCCCGCCTCGCCGAGCTCGGCGACCCCGTCGTGCTGGCCCGCGAGGCCCGGGAGCGGTTCTTCTACGTGGCGGAGGGTGACCGGCTGATCCGCGTCGTCGCCGAGGCGGACGCCGCGGGCGACGCCGGGACCCTGCCGGACGCGCCTGCCACCGGGCCGCGGACCTGGTACGAGGCGCTGATGGGGTCGGTCGCCACCGCCGACGCGGTGGGGGCACCGTGACGGAGGACCCCACTGCCGCCCAGGCTCGGCCCGGGCCCCTGCGGCGCGGCGGTTCCGGCCCCGTCACCGAGGCCGACCGGGAGGTCGTCGCCCGGCAGCTCGGCCGCCCGCCGCGCGCGCTGGTCGCGGTGGCGCACCGGTGCCCGTGCGGGCAGCCCGACGTCGTCGAGACCTCCCCCCGCCTGGAGGACGGCACCCCGTTCCCGACGCTCTACTACCTGACCTGCCCCCGGGCCAACGCCGCCGCGAGCCGGCTGGAGTCCGCCGGCCGGATGCGGGAGTGGCAGGACGAGCTCGGCACCGATCCCGCCCTCGCGGCGGGCTACCGCGCCGCCCACGAGGCATACCTGGCCGCCCGCGACGCCGCCGCGCGCCCCGGGGAGCCGGTGCTGGAGACCCGCACCACCGCCGGCGGGATGCCCGACCGGGTCAAGTGCCTGCACGCCCTGGCCGGGCACAGCCTGGCCGCGGGCCCCGGCGTCAACCCCGTCGGCGACCGCGCCGTCGCCGAGATGGGGGAGTGGTGGGCGAAGGGGCCCTGCGCCCTCCCCGGGGAAGACCGGTGACCGAGCTCGCGAGGTCACCCGGAGGCGGAGCACCCTGGGTCACGATGCCGACGAGCGCCGGCGAGGAGGTCTGGTGACCGAGCTCGCGAGGTCACCCGGAGGCAGAGCACCCTGGGTCACGATGCCGACGAGCGCCGGCGAGGAGGTCCGGTGACCGAGCTCGCGAGGTCACCCGGAGGCAGAGCACCCTGGGTCACGATGCCGACGAGCGACAGCGAGGAGGTCTCGTGACCCGGGTCGCGGCCATCGACTGCGGGACCAACTCCATCCGCCTGCTGGTCGCCGACGTGCCCGAGCGGGGCGCGCACACCGACCTGCTGCGCCGGATGGAGGTCGTCCGGCTCGGCGAGGGCGTCGACGCCACCGGCCGGCTGTCGGAGGCGGCGATCGAGCGGACCCGCCGGGTGCTGGCCGAGTACACCGACCAGGCCCGGGAGCTCGGCGCCACGGCGGTGCGGATGGTCGCGACCAGCGCCAGCCGCGACGCCGCCAACCGGGCCGACTTCGAGCGGATGGTGCTGGCCACGCTGGGCTGGCTGCCCGACGTCGTCACCGGGTCGGAGGAGGCGCAGCTGTCCTTCCTGGGTGCCACCGCCTCGCTCGACGCCGCCGTGGCGGCCCACGGCGGCGCCGTGCCGGAGCCGCCCTACCTGGTGGTCGACATCGGTGGCGGCTCGACGGAGTTCGTGCTCGGGGACTCCGGCGGCGTCCGCGCCGCGCGCTCGGTGGACGTCGGCTGCGTGCGGCTGACCGAGCGGCACCTGCACGGCGACCCGCCGACCGCCGACGAGATCCAGCGCACCGAGGCCGACGTGCGCGCGGCGCTGGCCGAGGTCGTCGCCGACGTCCCCGTGGCCGAGGCCGCCACGCTCGTCGGGCTGGCCGGCTCGGTGACCACGGTGGCCGCGCTCGCGCTCGGGCTGCCGGAGTACGACGCCGAGGCCATCCACGGCACGCGCATCCCGGTGTCCGCCGTCCGCTCGGTGACGGCGGGGCTGCTCACCGCCAGCCGGCAGCGACGGGCCGCGCAGGCGGTCATGCACCCGGGCCGGGTCGACGTGATCGGCGGCGGCGCGCTCGTGCTCCGGGTGATCATGGACGCGTTCGCCATCGACTCCGTGGTCGTCAGCGAGCACGACATCCTCGACGGCATCGCCCTCCGGCTGGCGCGCGGGGTCTAGCGCCCGGCGCGGGCCTCCCGGACCCGGTGCATTCCCGAGCGGGCCAGCTCGCGGGCCCGGCCGCCGAGCGCGCGGCGGGCCAGGGCCATCGCGGCGGTGGCGGCGGCGGTCGCCGGCAGGTAGCCGCCGGAGCCCAGCGGGCCCGGCCGCGCGAGCACGAACCGCTCGGCGGTCACGTGCTCGGGCCGCCAGCGGAGCTTGTAGTCCTCGTCGCCGCGCAGGAAGGAGTACTCGGGCAGCCCGAGCCGCTCGGCCGCCGCCAGCGCCCCGCCGACGAGCAGCACCGACGTGTCCATCTGCTCGCGCAGCGCGGGGTCGATCCCGGCGAGGTAGTAGGCCAGCTGCCGGTGCCCGAGCAGGTCGACCTCGGCGGCCACCGTCCGGCCGTCGAGGCGGTACTCCACGAAGACCGCCTGACCGCGGTCGACCATCGCGCCGACGGCGTCGGCGAGGAACGCCCGGAACCGCGCGGTGAGGTGCTCGGGGTTGCCGCGGCGGCCGGCCCACTGGGCCTCGTGCAGGCCGATGAGCCGGTCGACGGCGGCGGGCACGTCGGCCGGGGCCAGTTCCACGCGCTCGACACCGAGCTTGTCGATCTTCTTCAGCTTCCGGCGCAGCGTCCCCGCCGTCCGGGAGGGGAGACGGCCCAGCACCTCGGCCTGGGGCAGCACCGGGAGCTGCAGGTTCAGCGAGGACGGCGCCCGGCGGGCGCGGCCCGGCCAGGCCTGCGCCCAGCCCTGCGCCGCCGACCCCGGCAGCACCTCGGGCAGGTCGAGCACCCGCCATCCGGGCACCCCGAGCAGCGCGCGCACGAGCCGGGCACCGGCGTCGGGCACCTGCGGGTCGAGCAGGACGTCGGTGGAGTCGGCCAGCGGCCCGCCCAGCGGCGCCAGCGTCGGCACCGGACCCCGGCGCAGCCGGTGCACCGGCGCGGCGGCGACCATGGTCGCGCCGTCCCAGACCGTGACGACGGCCAGCCGGCCGTCCGGGACGTAGGCGCGCGCCCAGGCGCTGCACCAGGCGTGCGCCTGGAACGCGGTGGCGTGCGGGGTCCGGCGCCACAGGTCGTCCCAGGCGCCGGCGAGGCGGTCCAGCTCCGCGTGCCCGGTGACCACGACGACCCGCGGGGCGGACGACGGGGCAGGACCGGCCGCCGCAGGCTCCTCGACCGAGGCACTCACCGCTGCGCTCACCATCCACCTCTCACCGGCTCCGACGGCGCCCGTGCGGGCGATCGCTGACCGATGCGAGCCTAGGGAGCCGGGAGCCCGCGGCCGACCCCACAAGGGGGGAGATCCGCGCAGGCCCGTCACACTGGGCCGTGCTCTCCGACGACGCGGCCGGGTTCCCGGTGACCCGCACCCCGGCCGGGGTCGCGCGCTCGGCCCGCGCCGTGCGCGAGCTCGCGGTGCTCGACGCCCGGATCTCCGGCTGCCGGGCCTGCCCGCGGCTGGTCGCCTGGCGCGAGGAGGTGGCCCGGGTGAAGCGGGCCTCCTTCCGCGAGGAGGAGTACTGGGGGCGGCCGGTGCCCGGGCTGGGGCCGGCCGACGCGCGCATCGCCGTCGTCGGGCTGGCCCCGGCGGCCCACGGGGGCAACCGCACCGGCCGGGTGTTCACCGGCGACCGCAGCGGCGACTGGATCTTCGCCGCGCTGTGGCGGGCCGGGCTGGCCAACCAGCCCACGTCGACGCACGTCGGCGACGGGCTGGAGCTGACCGGCGTCCGCGTCGCCGCCGCCGTGCGCTGCGCCCCACCGGCCAACGCCCCGACGCCCGAGGAGCGCGACACCTGCTCGCCGTGGCTGGCGCGCGAGCTGGCGCTGCTGCCGCGGCTGCGGGTCGCCGTGGTCCTCGGCGGCTTCGGGTGGACGGCGCTGTGGCCGGTCCTCGCCGACGCCGGGTACGCGCTGCCCCGGCCGCGGCCGGCGTTCGGCCACGGCGTCGAGGTGAGCCTCGACGGGCCGCGCGGGCCGCTGACCCTGCTGGGCAGCTACCACGTGAGCCAGCAGAACACCTTCACCGGCCGGCTCACCGAGCCGATGCTCGACGCGGTGCTCGGCCGGGCCACCGAGCTGGCCGCCGCCGGGTGATCAGCCGCTAGCGTTCCTGCCACGCCCCCGTAGCCCAACCGGCAGAGGCAGGCCCCTTAAAAGGGTCCGAGTGTGGGTTCGACCCCCACCGGGGGCACCGCCGGCCGGGTGCCCAGGACACCCGAGAGGGGGAGTTCGCCAGGTCAGGAACGCGGCGCGCCGATCCGGCGTTGGACAGATCGAGTGGGGTGCAGGACCGTTGACCCCACGACCGCCAGTCACCTCGAGGAGATGACGATGCCCAGCTCCAACCCGGCCTTCGGTCGGGGCTTCGCCAACGCCACCAACGGCGCGGCGGGCCAGCAGTACGCGAACTGGGGCGCGCCCCAGCCGTACGGCGCACCGACCCAGGACCCGTATGCCGCGCCGTCGCCGTACGCGCGCACCACCACCCGCTACATGACGATGGACGACGTCGTCCAGAAGACGGGTCTGTCGTTCCTCGTCACCGTCCTGTCGGCCGCCGCGACCTGGGTGCTGCTGCCGCAGGACGTCGCCCTCGGCCTGGCCCTGCCGGCCGTGCTCGTCGCCCTCGTGCTGGGCCTGGTGATCGCGTTCAAGCAGATCGCCAACCCGGCGGCGACCCTGGCCTACGGTGCCATCTTCGGTGTCGCGCTCGGCGCCATCAGCGAGGCGTTCAACAACGTCTACCCCGGCATCGTCATGCAGGCGGTGATCGGGACCTTCGGTGTCTTCGCCGGCATGCTCGTCGTCTACAAGACCGGCGCCATCCGGGTGACCCCGAAGCTGACCCGCTGGATCGTCGGCGCCATGTTCGGCGTCCTCGCGCTGATCGTGGTCAACCTCCTGGCCAGCCTGTTCGTGGGCGGTGACGCCCTCGGCATCCGCTCGGGCGGCCCGATCGCCATCCTGTTCAGCGTCGTCGTCATCGGCGTCGCGGCGTTCTCGCTGCTGCTGGACTTCGACATGGCCGACGAGGCCATCCGCCGGGGCGCCCCGGAGAAGTTCGCCTGGTACATCGCCTTCGGCCTGCTCGTGACGGTCATCTGGCTGTACCTGGAGATCCTGCGCCTGCTGTCCTACCTCCAGGACAACTGAGCACGGCCCTGCTGCCCCGAGGCGGCGGGGCACCCAGCACCACCCGGCAGTGGCCCGGTCCCCGCGAGGGGGCCGGGCCACTGCGCTGTGCGGGGCGCGCCGGCGGAGCCACCGGGACCGGCCGGGCGATGAGTTCGCGGTCCCGCGCGGGTCACTCCCCGGAACACCGACGCACGCACCGGCGGGAGACACATGGGCACGCTCAGCTACGGCATGATCACCTCGCTCGACGGGCGCACCGAGGGTGACCTCGGCCGCGGGCCGGTCGACGACCCGGAGGTGCACACCTTCATCGACGAGACCTTCCGGTCCGTCCGCACGTACCTCTACGGCCGGCGCATGTACGAGACGATGGTCTTCTGGGAGACCGCTCACCTCGAGCCGCAGGCGCCGCCGCACGTCGTGGAGTACGCCCGCGGCTGGCAGTCCGCCGACAAGATCGTCTACTCGACGACGCTGGAGTCGGTGTCGAGCGAGCGGACCAGGATCGAGCGGACCTTCGACCCGGATGCCGTCCGCCGGCTCAAGGCGGAGTCCGAGCACGACCTCACCGTCGACGGCCCGACCCTCGCCGCGCAGGCGATCGCGGCCGGCCTGGTGGACGAGTACCACCTGTTCATGACGTCGACCGTGGTGGGCGGCGGCCGGCGGTTCTTCCCCGACGGCGTGCGGCTCGACCTCGACTTGGTCGAGCAGCGGGCCTTCGACAGCGGCGTGCTGTACGCCCGCTACCGGCCCCGCTGAGCAGCGGTCGCGCCGGGCCCGCTGCCCGGACGCGCGACGGTCCGGCCCCCGCGCGGGGAGCCGGGCCGTCGCCGCCCGTCTCAGGAGAGGCGCTCGAGCACCATCGCCATGCCCATGCCGCCACCGACGCACATGGTCTCCAGGCCGAAGGTCTTGTCCCTGGTCTGCAGGCCGTTGATCAGCGTGCCGGTGATCCGGGCCCCGGTCATGCCGAACGGGTGGCCGACGGCGATGGCGCCGCCGTGCACGTTGAGCTTGTCGATGTCGATGGCCAGGTCGCGGTAGCTCGGGATGACCTGCGCGGCGAACGCCTCGTTGATCTCGACCAGGTCGATGTCGTCGATCGTCATGCCGGCCCGCTGGAGGGCGAGCTTCGAGGCGTCGACGGGGCCGTAGCCCATGATCTCCGGCGACAGGCCGGTGACCGCGGTCGAGACCACGCGGGCCAGCGGGGTGAGACCGAGGTGGCGGGCCTTGGTGTCGCTCATGACCACCACGGCGGCGGCGCCGTCGTTGAGCGGGCAGGCGTTCCCGGCGGTCACCCGGCCGTCGGGGCGGAACACCGGCTTGAGGCCGGAGATGCCCTCGAGGGTGGTGCCGGCGCGCGGGCCGTCGTCGGTGCTGACGACCGTGCCGTCCGGCGTCGTGACCGGGGTGATCTCCCGCTCCCAGAAGCCGTCCGCGATCGCCTGCTCGGCGAGGTTCTGGCTGCGGACGGCGAACTCGTCCATCTCCTGGCGGGAGACGTCCTTGAGCAGCGCCAGGTTCTCCGCCGTCTGGCCCATCGCGATGTAGATGTCGGGCACCTGGCCGCTCTCGCGCGGGTCGGTCCACGAGTCGGCGCCGCTCTCGGCGGTCTTGGCGACCCGGGCCTGGGCGTCGGCGAAGGCCGGGTTCTGGGTGTCGGGCAGCGAGTCGCTGTTGCCCTTCACGAACCGCGACACCATCTCCACCCCGGCGGAGATGAAGACGTCGCCCTCGCCGGCCTTGATGGCGTGCATCGCCATCCGGGTGGTCTGCAGCGACGAGGAGCAGTAGCGGGTGATCGTCGTCCCCGGCAGGTGGTCCATGCCGAGCAGCACGCTGACGACGCGGCCCATGTTGTGGCCCTGCTCGCCGCCGGGCAGGCCGCAGCCGAGGATGAGGTCGTCGATGTCGGTGGGGTCGAGGGCCGGGACCTTGTCCAGCGCCGCGCGGACGATGGTCGCGGTGAGGTCGTCGGGCCGCAGGTCCTTGAGGGACCCCTTGAACGCCCGTCCGATGGGCGAGCGCGCGGTGGCGACGATGACGGCTTCGGGCATGGGTCCTCCACGGCGAGGGATCGGTCCGGTCCCCGCGAAACTACCCCCGGGTAGCGTCGGCCCCGCTCCAGGGGCACGACGGGGCATCCCTCAGCCGGCCGGCACCTGCTCGGCGGCCTCGGGCTCCTGCGGGGTCGGCAGCTCCGGGGGACGGCGGCGGCGCAGCCGGGCCCACGGGCCCCGCGGTCCGGTGTCGGATCCGCGGACCTGCGTGGGCTGCACCTCGGTGCCGGCCCGGTCGGCGGCCCGCGCGGCGGCCCGCTCGACCGGCCGGACGGTGTCGCGGCGCAGCTTGCGCAGGCCCCGGTCGGCCGCGGCGGGCCAGACGCCCAGGGCATCGGCCAGCGCCGGCAGGATGACGGCGGCCGCGGCGGCGTAGCCGTCGGCGCTGGGGTGGAACTCGTCGGCGCCGAACATCGAGCGGTCCCGGGCGAAGGTCGGGCCGAGGATCGAGCCGAGGGACACCGTCCGCCCGCCGGCCTCGACGACGGCGACGGTCTGCGCCGCGGCCATCTGCCGGCTCCAGTGCCGAGCGAGGGTGCGCAGCGGCTGCGCGATGGGCCGGATGGTGCCCAGGTCAGGGCAGGTCGCCACGACCACCTCGGCGCCGATGGCCCGGAACCGGCGGACGGCGTCGGCCTGGAAGGCCACCGATACCGAGGGCCGGGTGCGGGTGGTGACGTCGTTGGCGCCGATCATGATGAGCACGGCGTCGGGCTGCTCGGCGAGCGCCTTGTCCACCTGCTCGGGCAGCTCCCGCGACTCGGCCCCGGAGACGGCGAGGGTCACCAGCCGCACCGGCCGCTCGGCCAGCTCGGCCAGAGCGGCGGCGAGCAGGACGCCGGGGGTCTCGGCGGCCCGGTGCACACCCAGGCCGACACCGGTGGAGTCGCCGAGCACGGCGAGGACGAGGGGCTTGCCGCGTCCGGAGCGCGACGACCGGCCGTACACGCCGTTGCCCGGGGGCGGCAGCTGCTTGGTGGTGCGGGCGGCGATCGCGCGCCGGGCCAGCCTGGCCTCCCCGCGCAGCAGGACGAACAGCCCGCCCAGGCCGACCCCCAGCCCGCCGCCCACCCCCGCGGCGCCCGTGGCCAGCCGGCGCACCGTGCCTGCTCCCGTCACCGCCACCCCCCGGGGAGTTCCGTACTGCAACGACTGTCCCGCAGGTTAACCGCCGCCTACGGTGCCCCCGTGCCAGATTCCCCCCTTGGGGTCACACCCGGCGGAACCACCGGTGAACGGTCGCAGCTCATCGTCGACACGCTGGTCGAGGCCTTCTCCGACCTGATGACCGCCGACGCGGACGCCTTCCGCACAAAGTTCCGCAAGATGGCGGCCGACCCGTTCGCCTTCTACCGGGGCAGCGCCTGCCTCTTCTACGCCGACATGGCGCAGCTGGACGACCGGTGGTGCGACGAGCGCACCGCCCGCGTGTGGATCCAGGGCGACCTGCACGCCGAGAACTTCGGCACGTACATGGACGCGCAGGGGCGGATCGTCTTCGACGTCAACGACTTCGACGAGGCCTACCTCGGCCACGTGAGCTGGGACCTGCGCCGCTTCGCGGCGAGCTTCGCGCTGCTGGCGTGGAGCAAGGCGCTGGGCGACGACGTCATCGCCGACCTGCTGCGCACCTATCTGGACGCCTACCTGGACCAGGTCGAGGCGTTCACCCGCTCCGACGACGACCGCTCCTTCGCCCTCACCCGCGACAACACCGAGGGCGCGGTCCGCGACGTCATCCTGGAGACGCTGGCCCGCACCCGGCTGGGGCTGCTGGCGCGGATGACCGTGGTCGAGGACTCGGAGCGCCGCTTCGCCGAGGGGCCGCGCACCCGCCGGCTGGGGGACGACGAGCAGGCCCGGGTGCTCGACGCCCTCGAGCGGTGGAAGCGGACGGTGCACCCGCCGGCCCGTCGCCGCGACGTCGCCTACGACGTGAAGGACGTCGTGGCCACCGGCGGGTTCGGCATCGGCAGCGCCGGGCTGCCCGCCTACAACGTGCTGCTCGAGGGCTACGACCAGGCGCTGGAGAACGACGTCGTCCTCTCGATCAAGCAGGGCAACGTGGCCGCGCCCAGCCGCATCGTCCGCGACCCGGAGCTCGCCGCGGCGTTCGAGCACCACGGGCACCGCACCGCGGTGTCAGAGCGGGCGCTGCAGGCCAACGCCTCCCAGTTCCTCGGCTGGACCGAGATCGACGGCACCGGCTACGTGGTCAAGGAGCTGTCGCCCTACGAGTCCGACCTCGAGTGGGACGACCTCACCGAGCCCGAGGAGATCGCGCCGGTGCTGGCTCAGCTGGGCCGGGCCACGGCGAAGGTGCACTGCGTCGGCGACGCCGACAGCGAGCACACGCTGGTGCCGTTCCAGACCGAGGAGGCCATCACCGCGATGGTCGGCGGCCGCCGCGAGGAGCTGCTCGCCGACCTGGTCGACTTCGCGCACGGCTACGCGCGGCGCACCCAGGAGGACCACCGGCTGTTCGTCGACGCCTTCCGCGCCGGGAAGATCCCCGGCATCACCTCCAGCGGCGCGCTCGCGGCCCCGTCCAGAGGCTCGTCCCGAGCTCGCGAGGGATGAGGAGGACGGGGTCCTTCCTCAGCGGGCCCGGCGGCCGCGGCGGGCGCGCAGGTAGTCCGAGACGACGTACTCGCCCAGCCGGTCGCTGTCCGGGGTGAACACGCGCCCTCCGGCCCGCTGCGTGATGTCGTGCACGAAGTGCACCAGCGCGGGCTCGGGGTCCAGGGCGAAGACGTTGAGCGTCGCCCCGGACCGGGCGACCTTCTCCACCTCGGCCACGGTCCGCGCGATCGTCTCCGGCATCGGCGGCCAGCAGAAGAACGGCGTCCCGTCCGGCTCCAGGTGCGCGGTCGGCTCGCCGTCGGTGACCACGAGGACGACGGGCTCGGCGTCCCGGTGCCGGGCCAGGAAGCGGCGGGCCAGCATCAGCCCGTGCTGCAGGTTGGTGCCCTGCAGCGTGTCCACCGACAGCTCGGCGAGGGTCTCCGGCCGCAGCACCTGGGCCACCGAGGAGAACCCGATGATCTGGATGGCGTCCTGCGGGAAGCGGGTCGTCACCAGCGAGTGCAGCGCCATCGCCGTGGACTTGGCCGCCCCCCAGGTGCCGCGCAGCGCCATCGAGTAGGACAGGTCCACCAGCAGCGCGACCGCCGCACCGGTGCGCCGCTCGGTCTCCACGACCTCGAAGTCCTCGACGGCGATCCGCACGGCGCGCTCGCCCCGCTCCTCCCCGGCGGTCCGGAGGACGGCGTTGCGCACGGTGCGGACGACGTCCAGCGGCTGCTCGTCGCCGAACTGCCATTCCCGCGAGGCGCCGGTCAGCTCGCCGGCGGCACCCGCGTCGGCGACGTCGTGCTCCCCGCGGCCGGTGGAGTCCAGCTGGGCGAACACCCGCCGCAGCGCCGTCGCGCCCAGCCGCCGGACCGCCTTGGGGGAGAGCTCCAGCCTGCCGTCGGAGCGGTTGAGGTAGCCCTGCCGCTCCAGCTCGCGCTCCAGCTGGCGCAGCGCGGCCAGGTCGTCGACCGCCTCCCGGCCCAGCGCCTGCTCCAGCAGCTCCTCGTCGACGTCGGCCAGCGAGGCGCCGGCATACCCCTGGGAGAGCTGGTTGGACAGCGCCTCCAGGTCGGCCAGCTCGGCGACGGCGCTGGTCGCGTCGCCCATCCCGAGGGCCTGCTCGCCGTCGGGCACCTGCCCGCGCTGGCCCCACGGGAGGTCAGGGCGCGCCTGCCGCAACGCGTCCTGCAGGTGGGCCATCTCGCTGGCCAGACCCATGTCCTGCATGGTCTGGGCCATCAGGTCCGACAGCTCGGCCCGCTGCTCGGGCGAGAGGCCGGCCATCATCCGCTCCTGCGCCGCGGCCCGGCGGGCGAGGGAGTCGATCAGCTCGTCGACCGACTGCGGGTCGTCGGGGAAGAACTGGCCGTGCTTCTGCATGAACTGCTCGAACTGCTCGTCGGTGTCCTCGCCGCGGTTGTGCGCGTCGACGAGCCGCGACAGGTCGGCGACCATGTCGCGCACGGCCTGCATGTCCTGGTCGGTCGCGTTCTCCAGCGCCTGCTTCATCGAGGCGAAGGAGCTGTCGAGGACCTCGCGGCGCAGCGTGTCCTGGATCTGCTCGTAGGCCTGCCGCGCCTCCTCGCTGCGCCACGGGTAGTCCTTGAGCGCGCGGACGGCGCCCGCGGTGTCCTGCGGCAGGGCGTCGAGCTCGGCCTCGGCCAGGCGGGCGGCGTCGTCCGGATCGGGGAACAGCTCGCGGCGCTCGGCGTCCAGCGCCCGGTCCAGCAGCTCCCGGACCTCCTGCAGCGTGCCGTCCATCCGGCCGGCCTGGCGGGCCTGGCGCAGCCGGTCGCGGACGGTGCGGCGCAGGTCGTCCAGCCCCTTGCGCCCGGCCATGCCGCGGCGCAGCAGCTCGCGCAGCGCCTCCTTCACCCCGCTGCCGCCCAGGACCGAGTCGCCGATCTCGTCGACGGCGTCGCCCAGGTCGTAGGGCGGGGCCAGCGGGTCGGGCCCGCCCCGCCAGCGTCCGTACCGGTAACCCTTCCCGGGCCGGCGGACCACGGCTAGGCCCCGTACACGGTGCGGGTGCCGTCGGTGTCCTTGGCCAGCCGGCGGGTGAGGTAGAGCCCCTCCAGCGCGAACTCCACCGCGGCCGCGGCCTGCTCGGCCGACTGCTCGCCCTCGGGCACCCCCAGCCGCCCGAGCAGCTCCGCCAGCTTGGGGATGGTGCCCAGCTGGCCGAGCAGCGCCGCGGCCGGCACGAGCTCGCCGGACTCGACGGTCTCCCCGCCGGTGAAGTGCTCCTGCAGGCCGGTCAGGTCCAGGCCGGCGCACCGGGCCCGGAAGGTCTGCGCGGTCGCCTGGCGGAGCAGGTGCTCGAGGACCTCCAGCTCGCGGTCGTCGTCCGGGTCGCTGCCGGCGTCGGCGAACTCCACCTTGCCCCGGCTGGCGGGGACCACCGCCGGCAGGTCGACCACCCGGGCGACCGGCCGGGTCTCCCCGGCCACGGCGGCGCGGCGGACGGCCGAGCCGGCGAGGGTCTCCAGCGCCGCGATGGCGAAGCGGGCGCTGACCCCGGAGCGCTGGTCGACCGAGCCGGACTCGCGGACCAGCCGGGTGAACCGGGCGACGATCTCCGCCAGGTGCTCCGGCACGACCGGGGTGTCCAGGGTGGGCATGCCGTCGGGCGCTCCCAGGCCGCTCGTGCGCGCCTCCTGGTCCAGCAGCCGGATCTCGTCGGCGAGCTCGATCGGGTAGTGGGTGCGCACCTCGGTGCCGAAGCGGTCCTTGAGCGGGGTGATGATCCGCCCGCGGTTGGTGTAGTCCTCGGGGTTGGCGCTGGCGACCAGGAGCAGGTCCAGCGGCAGCCGGACGCGGTAGCCGCGGATCTGGATGTCGCGCTCCTCCAGCACGTTGAGCAGCGCGACCTGGATGCGCTCGGCGAGGTCGGGCAGCTCGTTCACGCTGAAGATGCCGCGGTTGGTGCGCGGCACGAGGCCGTAGTGCACCGTCTCGGGGTCGCCGAGGGTGCGACCCTCGGCGACCTTGATCGGGTCGACGTCGCCGATCAGGTCCCCGACGCTGGTGTCGGGGGTGGCGAGCTTCTCGCCGAACCGGTCGCTGCGGTGCAGCCAGCCGACCGGGGTGGCGTCGCCGTGCTCGGCGATCTGCCGGTGCGCCCAGACCGAGATCGGGTGCAGGGGGTGCTCGTTGAGCTCGCTGCCGGCCAGCACCGGCGTCCACTCGTCGAGCAGGCCGACCAGCGTGCGGATGAGCCGGGTCTTGCCCTGCCCGCGCTCGCCGAGCAGGACGAGGTCGTGCCCGGCGATGAGCGCGCGCTCCACCTCGGGGACCACCGTGTCCTCGAACCCGACGATGCCGGGCAGCGACGGCTCGCCGGCGGCGAGCCGGGCGAGCAGGTTGGCGCGGATCTCGGCCTTGACCGGCCTGAAGGCGGCGCCGCTCGCGCGGAACGCGCCGAGCGTCGTCGGAGCGGGGGCGTCGGGGGCGGGGGGAGCGGGTGCCGTGGAGGCGGGGTCCGTCACCTCGCCAAAGGTACGACGCCGCCGGTGGTCGCGGCTACGGTCGCGACCACCCGGGGCGATCATGGAGGCGTGTCCGCAGCGATCCCCCTCGTCTCCGGCGCCGACGTCGAGGCGGCCGCGGCGCTGCTGGCCGACGTCGTCCGCCGCACGCCGCTCGAGCACTCCCGCGCCCTGGCCGAGCGGGTCGGCGGGCCGGTCTGGCTCAAGAGCGAGAACCTGCAGCGGACCGGGTCGTTCAAGATCCGCGGCGCCTACACGCGGATCGCCCGGCTGAGCGCGGCCGAGCGTGCCCGGGGGGTGGTCGCGGCCAGCGCCGGCAACCACGCGCAGGGCGTCGCGCTGGCCGCGCAGCTGCTCGGGGTGCGCGCGACGGTCGTCATGCCGGTGACCGCACCGCTGCCCAAGGTGTCGGCGACCCGCGGCTACGGAGCCACGGTGGAGCTGACCGGCGCGACGCTGACCGAGGCACTGGCCGCCGCCGCCGCGCACGCCGCCGCGACCGGCGCGGTGTTCGTGCACCCGTTCGACCACCCCGACGTCATCGCCGGACAGGGCACGGTCGGCCTCGAGGTGCTCGAGCAGTGCCCCGCGGTGGCCACGGTCGTGGTCCCGGCCGGGGGTGGCGGGCTGGTCTCCGGGACGGCCGCCGCGGTGCGGGCCGCGCGCCCCGACGCGCGGCTGGTCGCGGTGCAGGCCGAGGGCGCCGCGGCGTTCCCGGCGTCCCTGGCCGCCGGGCGGCCGGTCCCGCTGGGGACGACCGCGACGATGGCCGACGGCATCGCCGTCGGCGCACCCGGGGAGCTCACCCTCGCCCACGTGCGGGAGCTGGTGGACGACGTCGTCACGGTGTCGGAGGAGGACCTCTCCCGTGCGCTGCTGTTCTGCCTGGAGCGGGCCAAGCTCGTCGTCGAGCCCGCCGGGGTCGCGGCGGTGGCCGCGCTGCTGGCCGACCCGGCCGCCTTCCGCCCGCCGGTGGTGGCGGTGGTCTCGGGCGGCAACGTCGACCCGGTGCTGCTGATGAAGGTCGTGCAGCACGGCATGACCGCGGCCGGGCGCTACCTCTCCCTGCGGCTGCGCGTCCCCGACCGGCCGGGGTCGCTCGTGGCCGTTCTCGGCGAGCTGGCGGCCTGCGGGGCCAACGTGCTGGAGGTCGAGCACGAGCGGACGTCGCAGCGGCTGCACCTGGGCGAGGTCGAGGTCGCCGTCGTCGTCGAGACGCGCGGGCCCGACCACGCCGCCCGGGTCCTCGACGGGCTGCGGGCCGGCGGGTGGAGCGTCGAGGAGACCTGAGACCGGTGAGTCCGGGGCGGGGGCGCGGTCGGAAGGGCATGCAGCTCACCCCCGGCTCGCGAAACGGATTCCGGAACTGTCGCTCGCCGCGTCTAGCGTGCACGGCATGACCTCGCCCACGACCCCGGCCATCGTCGTCGAGGGCCTCGTCCGCAGGTTCGGCGAGACCACCGCGCTCGCGGGCGTGGACCTCGTCGTCCCCGAGGGCAGCGTCCTCGGGCTGCTCGGCCCGAACGGGGCGGGCAAGACCACCGTCGTCCGCATCCTCACCACGCTGCTGCAGCCCGACGGGGGCCGCGCCGAGGTGGTCGGGCTCGACGTCGTGCGCGACGCGGCGCGGGTGCGCGCGGCGATCGGCCTCACCGGCCAGTACGCCGCGGTCGACGAGTACCTGACCGGCTTCGAGAACCTCGAGATGGTCGGCCGCCTCTACCGGCTGGGCCGCCGGGAGGCGCGCACCCGCGCGACCGAGCTGCTCGAGCGGTTCGACCTGGTCGGGGCGGCGTCCCGCCCGGCCAAGACGTACTCCGGCGGCATGCGCCGCCGGCTCGACATCGCCGCCTCGCTCATCGCCCGCCCGCGGGTGCTGTTCCTCGACGAGCCGACCACCGGCCTGGACCCCCGCAGCCGGCTGGGCATGTGGGAGTTCATCGCCGACCTCGCCGACGGCGGGACGACGATCCTGCTCACCACGCAGTACCTCGAGGAGGCCGACCGGCTGGCCGACTCGATGGTCGTCATCGACCGCGGCCGGGTGATCGCGCGCGGTACCGGTGACGAGCTCAAGGCCCAGGTCGGCGGGCAGCGGCTGGAGCTGACCGTCGCCCGCGCGGAGGACGTCGCCGACGTGCGCGACCGGCTGCGCCCGCTCGCGGCCGGGGAGGCGCAGGTCGACGAGCAGACCCGGCGGGTGAGCGTGCCGGTCAGCGGCGGCATCGACGCCCTCGCCGAGGCGCTGCGCCGGCTGGAGGGCAGCGGCGTCGAGGTGCTCGACCTGGGGCTGCGCCGTCCCGACCTCGACGACGTCTTCCTCACCCTCACCGGCCGTGCCGCGGACGACGCCGCCGCCGACGCCGCCCGGAACGGCGAGCCCACCGCGCCCGAGCCCGCCACGACCGCCGGGAGCGCCCGTTGACCAGCCTGTCCGCCGTCGTCTCCGACAGCGTCACCATCACCCGCCGCAACCTGATCAAGGTCAAGCGGGTGCCCGACCTGATCGTGTTCGCGACGCTCTCGCCGATCATGTTCGTGCTGCTGTTCCGCTACGTCTTCGGCGGCGCGATCAACGTGCCCGGCGACGTGAGCTACGCGGAGTTCCTGCTGCCGGGGATCTTCGCCCAGACCGTGGTGTTCGGGAGCACCACGACCGGCGCCAGCCTCGCGGAGGACCTGCAGAAGGGGCTGATCGACCGGTTCCGCTCGCTGCCGATGTCGCGCTCGGCCGTGCTCATCGGCCGCACCGTCGCCGACCTCGGGCTCAACGCCATCTCGATCCTGGTGATGGCGGTGACCGGCCTGCTGGTCGGCTGGCGGATCAACGGCTCGGTGGGGGAGGCGATCGGCGGGTTCCTCGTGCTGCTGGTCTTCGCCTACGCGATCAGCTGGCTGATGGCCGTGGTCGGGCTGCTGGTCCGCACGCCAGAGGTGGTCAACAACGCGAGCTTCATCGTGATCTTCCCGCTCACGTTCGTGGCCAACACGTTCGTGCCGCTGGAGAGCTTCCCGGCCGCGCTGCGCACCTTCGCCGAGTGGAACCCGGTGTCGGCGGTGGTCCAGGCCGCCCGCGAGCTGTTCGGCAACACGGTGCCGGGCGCCCCGGTCTCCGACGCGTGGTCGCTGCAGAACCCGGTGCTCTACACCCTGCTGTGGACGGTCGGCTTCCTCGCGGTGTTCGTACCGCTGGCCGTGCGCCTGTACAGCCGGACCGCCAGCCGCTGAGCGGTCGCCGAGGGCGGCGCGGGGAAGAGGCGGAGGACAGGGAGCAGACTGGGCGGCGATGAGTGCCGACGTCGCCAACCCGCTGCTGACCCCCTCTCCGCTGCCGTTCGGCCTGCCGCCGTTCGCCGACATCACCCTGGAGCACTGCCGCGAGGCGGTGCTGGCCGGGATGGCCGAACAGCGCGGGGAGGTCGAGGTGATCACCGGGTCGGCCGAACCGCCGACGTTCGAGAACACCGTCGTCGCGCTGGAGCGCTCCGGCCGGCTGCTGCGCCGCGCCGGCGCCGTGCTCGGCAACCTGTCGTCGTCGCTGTCCACGCCGCGGCTGCGGGAACTCGAGCGGGAGCTGGCGCCGCTGCAGTCGGCCCACTCCGACGCCGTCCGGCTGGACCCGGCGCTGTTCGCCCGCCTCGACGCCGTGCACGCCGGCCGGGAGGCCGCCGGCCTGGACGCGGAGTCGCTGCGGTTGGTCGAGCGCTACCACCTGGACTTCGTGCTGGCCGGTGCGCGGCTCGACGAGGCGGACCGCGCGCGGCTCACCGACCTCAACCGGGAGCTGTCGGAGCTGTCGACCATGTTCGCGCAGAACCTGCAGGCCGCGACCGAGGCCGCCGCCGTACGGGTGGACGACGCCGCCGAGCTCGACGGGCTGGGGACGGAGGAGGTCGCCGCCGCCGCGCGGGCGGCTGCCGACCGGGGTCTCGACGGCCACCTGCTCACCCTGGTGCTGCCGACCGGGCAGCCGGTGCTGGCCAAGCTGCGGAACCGGGAGCTGCGCCGGCGGGTCCTCGAGGCGTCGCTGGCCCGGGCGTCCGGCGGCGAGCACGACAACGGCCCGGTCGCCGTCCGCATCGCCCGGTTGCGCGCGCAGCGGGCCCGGCTGCTCGGCTTCGACACCCATGCCGACCTCGTGCTGGCCGACCAGACCGCGGGCAGCGCGGCGGCGGTCGACGCGATGCTGGCCTCGATGGTCGGTCCCTCGGTCGCCAACGCCCGCGCGGAGGCCGCCGTCCTCGCCGAGGCAGCCGCGGCGGACGGGGTCGAGCTGGCCGCCTGGGACTGGGCCTTCTACAGCGAGCGGGTCCGGGCCGACCGCTACGCCGTCGACACCGCCGCGCTGCGCCCCTACCTCGACCTGGACCGGGTGCTCGTCGACGGGGTCTTCCACGCCGCCGAACTCCTCTACGGCTACCGCTTCACCCCGCGACCGGAGCTCGCCGGCTACCACCCCGACGTCCGGGTCTGGGAGGTCACCGACGCCGAGGGCGCCGCCGTCGGCCTCTACCTCGGCGACTTCTTCGCCCGCGAGGGCAAGCGGGGCGGGGCGTGGATGAGCAGCTTCGTCTCGCAGTCCCGGCTGCTGGACACCCGCCCCGTCGTCGTCAACAACCTCAACGTGAACCGCGCGGGCGACGGGCAGCCGACGCTGCTCACCCTCACCGAGGTCGACACGTTCTTCCACGAGTTCGGGCACGCGCTGCACGCGCTGAGCTCGGCGGTCACCTACCCGCGGTTCGCCGGCACCGCCGTCCCGCGGGACTTCGTCGAGTTCCCCAGCCAGGTCAACGAGATGTGGGCGATGTGGCCCGAGGTCCGCGACCACTACGCCCGCCACGTGGAGACCGGGGAGCCGCTGCCGGGCGAGGTGGTGGCTGCGCTCGACGCGGCGGCGCTGTGGGGCGAGGGCTTCAAGACGCTGGAGTACCTGGCCGCGACGCTGCTGGACCAGGCCTGGCACCGGATCACCCCGGAGACCGAGATCGGCGACCCGGCCGAGTTCGAGCGGCGGGCGCTGGAAGCAGCCGGTGTCGCCTCCGACCTCGTCCCGCCGCGCTACCGGACGACCTACTTCCAGCACGTGTTCGCCGGGGGCTACGCGGCCGGCTACTACTCCTACATCTGGTCGGAGGTCCTCGACGCCGACACGGTGGAGTGGTTCCGCGAGAACGGCGGGCTGCGCCGGGAGAACGGCGACGTCTTCCGGCAGCGGCTGCTGGCCGTCGGCGGCTCGGTCGACCCGCTGGAG
Organism: Trujillonella humicola; assembly: GCF_046233715.1. Classification (NCBI taxonomy): domain Bacteria; kingdom Bacillati; phylum Actinomycetota; class Actinomycetes; order Geodermatophilales; family Geodermatophilaceae; genus Trujillonella; species Trujillonella humicola. The sequence continues at coordinate 195,224 of NZ_JBJNRJ010000004.1, forward strand.
GCCTTCCGCGCCGTCCGCGGTCGCGACGCCGACCCGGCCCCGCTGCTGCGCCGCCGCGGCCTGGCGGCCTGAGCGGCCGCCCAGCCGCTCCTGCGGTGTTCCTCCCGCTCCTGCCTGACTTTGATCAGGGCTGCATGATCATCTCTGCTGCGGGCCGCTGAGCTGCAGGAACGGTCTGGACTCCGCGCGGTTTCACGCACTAACGGGGTCGG